>PULL01000027.1 GCA_003550945.1 Thioalkalivibrio sp.
CCACGCCTGCCGCAAGGTCGCGGAGTTGCGCGAACAGGACGCGAACGTGGATAACGACTACACGATTCTGTTGCGCACACTGAGCAGTTGAAGGGATGTGGATATCGTGTGCGGAAACTGCGCGCGAGTTGGAGACGCAGAAAACCGCCGCGGTTGTCCACAAGCAAGACACAGGTTGAAGGGTCTGAACATTTCAGTTAAGTTATTGAAATTAAAGTATTTATTTATTTTATCCCGGTCGTTGACCGGTGCTTATTACTACAGTCCTGTTTTATCCAGAATATTAATTGGGGAACCGAGCCGATGGAGCTTTCGTTCAACCGGGACAGCATGACCGATGCCCTGCAGCGCATCGTGGGGGCGGCCGAAAAAAGGTTGACGATGCCGATCCTCGGAAACGTCCGGATTCGTGCCGCCGATGGGGGCATCCAGCTCGATACGACGGACCTGGAACTGGCGTGGACCGCGACCACGGCTGGGGCGATTAGCGAAGGGCTGGATTGCACCGTATCGGTCCGCAAGCTGCTCGATGTGGTGCGGGCCGCGCCGGCGGACGCATCGGTGATGGCACGTGTGAACGGTGAACGGTTCACAGTCGGGTTCGGCTCGTCCCGATTCAGCCTGGCGACCTTGCCAGGTGCCGATTTCCCGGAACTGGAGTCGGCGGCGGTCGAGGAATGGCTGACGGTGCCGCAACGACTGCTGCGGCGATTGATCGAGGCGACCATGTTCTCGATGGCGCAGCAGGACGTGCGCTACTACTTGCAGGGTTTGTTGCTGGTGGCGCGGGGCTCGATGCTGCGTGCGGTCGCAACCGATGGCCACCGGCTGGCGCTAAGCGAGGCGGATCTGGAGTCTCCGGCGGTTTCCGCCCAGGAGTGCATCGTCCCGCGCAAGACCGTGCAGGAACTTAGGCGGAATCTGCTCGATGACGAAACGCCGGTGCGCGTGGGTTTTGCGCCGGGGCAGATTTCCTTCGAGTTCGGTGGCGCGCGGCTGACCAGCAAGGTGATCGAGGGCCGGTTTCCGGACTACGAACGGGTAATACCGCAGGAGCAACCGGCCCGTCTGACCGCGGAGCGAGAGGACCTGCGCCAGGCGCTGAACCGGGTCGCGATCGTGGCCAGCGACAAATTCCGGGGTGTCCGCCTGATGGCCTCACCGGAGGGTTGCCGCGTGGTGACGCACAACACCGAGCGCGAGGAGGCCGAGGAGAACTTTCCCGCTGAATATCAGGGGGAGGCGATCGAGATCGGGTTCAACCTGACCTACCTGGTCGAGGTGCTCGGCGCGATCGGGGCCGATCAGGTGCGGATTGAACTGCGCGACGGGAATTCCTCCGCGTTAGTGATGGCGGAACCCCCCGACCGGGCGCGGTATGTCGTAATGCCGATGCGGCTTTAGGGATTGGGTTCGGGGGTGGAATCCGGATCGCCCGCCGCAGGAGCCCAGCCCCGTCGGCGATTGAACGGCAATCGGATTCGCCGGTTCGGCTTGTGACCCGGTACTCGATGGCGGGCGGTGCGGGTCGTGAAGCGGCATCGGTTGAGGAATCTACGTACGCACCGGTGCTGGAAAATCCCCGGGGATTGCTGAATCACGCTGGGTGCGCGCCTGCCGGTGAACGCTTCTTTCCTTCTCGCGCTCGATTCCTTCCATGCTGACTGAACTCTGGAGCCAGGGTGTCCGCAACCTCGCGGAGATGCGGCTGCGTCCCGGGCCGGGGCTCAACCTTTTCGTGGGCGCGAACGGGTCGGGAAAAACGTCCTTGCTCGAATCCTGTCATGTGTTGGGTCTGGGCCGTTCGTTCCGGACGCACCGACTGGCACGCGTCGCGTGTACCGGGCGTTCGGAATTCGCGGTGGCAGCCGATCTTCAGGATCTCCATCACGGCCGTTCACGGATCGCGGTCGAATGGGCTGGGCAACGGCGGTCACGGCTGAACGGCCAGTGGATCGAAGGGCACTGGGAAATTGTGCGGAGGTTTCCTGTGGTGGCGGTTCATGCGGGATCGTTCGACCTGCTGACCGGGGCACCGGAAGAACGGCGGCGACTGCTGGATTGGGGCGGGTTCTATGGGGATGCGGGCTTCGCGTCTACTTGGCAAGGATGGCGGCGGGCCCATGAACAACGGAATGCCGCCCTACGGCAACGGGATGACAACGCGGCAGCACGGTTCGAGCGAGTGGCGGCCGAGTTCGGAACGCTGTTGAGCGGGATGCGGGAACAGTTTGCGCGCCGGCTTTCGGAGTGCCTGCGGAGTGAAGAGACTGCGGCCCTTCGGCGCGGGTTGGACGGCGAAATCGTGGTCGGGTACCGCCAGGGCTGGCCGGAAGACGAATCGCTTCGGGACGCGTATGGGCGAAGCCGTGCGAGTGATCTGGAAAGGGGTTTTGGTCAGCTGGGGCCACAGAAGGCAGACCTGGAGATTCGTGTGGGGGGGCGCTCGATTCGTGAGGCGTCCCGAGGGGAACAGAAGCGCGTGTTGAACGCGCTGGTGATTTCGCAGGGGCTGGTGCAGGTGGAGTGTTCCCCCGGTGGTCTGACACCGTTGCTTTTGCTTGATGACGCGGTCGCCGAGATGGACGAATCCGGAGTCGGCGGAATTATGGAAGCGGTGAGTGCTTTGGGATGGCAATGCCTCGCGACGACCGTCGATCAGGAATGGGCCACGGGCGTGGCCGGTAGCCAGAGCGGGACGAAGATGTTTCACGTGAAACATGGGGAAGTGAAAGAGTCTGGCGATTGAACGAGTGCCGTGCGGCGCACTTTAGCGTGAAAATACAGCCACGGAAGCACACGCAAGGCACGGGAAAGGGCCGAAGGGCCTTTTTTGGCCACAGATGAACACGAATAAGCTTTCAGTCAAAAAACATCCGTATCCATCCGCTTCTATCCGTGGCTCGACTTTTCATCTTTCAGGGTGGCCCGCCGCGGCCATCACAGTTAGGGTTGAGTGCCAACACCGTCAGAGCCGCGTGTGGATGGTTTCCACGCGGTAGCGGCTCAGTTCCAGCTGTTCAGGCCACGATCCGGGCAACAGCCTGGCCTTCTGCCACAACGCGTCGACGAAGTCCGCAGGTTCCGGCAGTTGTTCCCATACGGCCGGCAGGAAGGTCGCCCGACGGGACCCGCTGCGCACCACCAGCCCGTCGATGCCGGGGCGCAGTGCGGCCAGCAGGGCGTCCCGCGAGTTGGCGCGCAGCGCCTCGTGCGGGCCCAGCGTCGCGACGGACAGCTGCAGGCCGGCGAGTTCGCGGAGCTGCACCGCGGGAAACCGCGGATCCCGGCAGGCGGCGGCGTAGGCGTTTTCCGCGACGTCGGAAGCGAGTGGTCGCGATGGCTCCAGCGTGCCAATGCAGCCACGCAACTGCCCGTCGCGCTTGAGGGTGACGAAGCTCGCGCCCGGTTGTAGCAGCACCGGCAGTTCCCGTTTCAGGTCGAGCGCCGGGGCAGGCAGGGTCTCGGCCGCGTGGCGTACGCCCAATGCGGCGATCTCCAGCAGACGCCGCCCCTCGGCCATCGCGACACCGGTCCCCCGAGTGTTACTGGAAGGACCAGGCACCATAGCCCACCACCTCCCGGCGGGGCCCCGCGGTGTCGCCGGAGTTGCGCAGATCCAGCGTGGTTGGCCGAAGTCCGCGGCTGCGGGCGATCCGGAGCAGGCCCGCGAGCGGCTGGTGGCCGCAGGCACGGTAGGGACCCAGCACGCCTTCTTCGCAGCACTCGATCGCGTCGCAGGTTTCGGCGTCCAGCATTTGCGCGGTTGCGTAGTCGTGATAGTGGGACAGGTCCGAACTGACCACGACCAGGGTTTCGTTCCCGCCCCAGAGCCGGTCCAGCACCGCGGCGACCGTTTCCGCATCCGCGTCTCCGACCACAAGCGGCACCAGCGCAAAATCGTGCAGCAGGATTTGCAGGAACGGCAGGTGGACCTCCAGGCTGTGTTCGGGTCGATGCGCCTCGTCCATCCTCACCACACCCGGAAGCGTCTCGACGAGGGCGTAGGCTGCCCGGTCGATCGGAACCAGCCCCAACGGGGTCTCGTAGGCGGCGGCCGCGGTCGTGGCGATTCCGCGAAACGGGACGCGGTGCGAGGGTCCCATCAGCACGACCCTGCGGATGCGTTCGGCGCCATCGCCGAGAGCCGCGTACGCCGAGGCCGCGACGGGTCCGGAATACGGGAACCCTGCGTGCGGCGCGATCAGCGCCTTCGGCAGCACGCCCGGCCGGACGCGCGGGGCCGCCTCCGCCATCAGGTTGCGGACCTGGCTTTGCAGGGCTGCCGGGTCGTCCGGGTAGAACAGGCCGGCCACCGCCGGCTGGCGCACACTGGCTGCAGTTTCCATCGTGCTCACTCCTCTGCTGCGGGTCCGCGTCCCGGCCGTTACCACGGGTACTCGGCGTTCACCTGTCGCGGTGCGTACCGGTGAAGCCAGTAGCCTTGCCGCGATCGCGGATCACCCACGAATCCTGTTGCTTTGACCGTTTCCTGTCACACAGGTTGCGTGCAGCCACACACGCCCTGCGGCTGGAACCGGTGTCCCGGCCATAGGTCTCAAAAGAATAGGGTATTTCCGAGCCTACGAGAGAAATGAACGAACTTCTGCGCGCAGACGAATTCACGGTGCCCACACGGTTTTGGCAGCCCCTTCCGGATGGCCGGGTGCAGTGCGACCTTTGTCCCCGCTTGTGCAAGATGAAGCCGGGCCAGCGTGGCGCGTGCTTCGTGCGCGCGAACCTGGAAGGCAAGGTCGTGCTGACGACCTACGGCCGTTCGAGCGGCTACTGCATCGACCCGATCGAAAAGA
>PULL01000137.1 GCA_003550945.1 Thioalkalivibrio sp.
CCGCGACGAGCACGGGCAGCGGCTGGCCGACTTCATGATGCTGATCCCGGGCCTCAAGCGACGCAGCGAACACGAGATCCGGCAACGCCTGCAGGCCATCCACGAAGTCCTGGAGGGCTACCGCGACGTCGTCGCCTTCGTCGAAATGAACCTGCGAATCAACACGCTCTGGGTGTCGGTCCAGGCGCGGCCCGGCCTTTGCCTGGAAATCCCCGCGGCCATCAAGTGCGTGGTCCCCGAAGCGCTGCTGGTCGGCCAGAGGGCCGACCGCTGAAATCCCGAAGCACAGGCGGCCGCCGCTGCGGGAAAAACTCCTGTGGAAGGCCAGTCCCCTGGGCGACATTTCCCGGCGCCGAGTCGCCGAGAGGCTCGACGCACATGGGTTTCAGTCCCTGGAGACCGACGCGGGCCCTATAAAAGCTTGCTAAACTGGGTTTTTTGGATAGCATCGGCACCATGAAAGCGCGCACCGCGGTCGTTCAACGCGACACACTGGAGACCCGGATCCGGGTCGAGCTGAACCTGGATGGCAGCGGTACCGGCCGCTTCGCCACCGGAATCCCCTTTCTGGAACACATGCTGGACCAGGTCGCGCGCCATGGCGTCATCGACCTCGACATCCAGGCCGAGGGTGACCTGCACATCGACGCACACCACACCGTCGAGGACATCGGCATCACCCTCGGACAGGCGCTCGCGCAGGCGCTGGGGGACAAGAAGGGCATCCGCCGCTACGGCCACGCCTACGTACCGCTGGACGAGGCGCTGTCGCGCGTGGTCATCGACTTCTCCGGGCGCCCGGGTCTCGAAATGCACGCTGATTTCCGGCGCTCGCACATCGGCCAGTTCGACGTCGACCTGTTTCAGGAGTTTTTCCAGGGACTGGTCAACCACGCGCGGATCACGCTGCACATCGACGGCATCCGGGGGCACAATGCCCACCATGTGGCGGAGACGATCTTCAAGGCCTTCGGTCGTGCGCTGCGCATGGCGGCGGAACCGGATCCACGCATGATCGACATCACGCCGTCCACCAAGGGCGCCCTGTAAGGCGAACAGAACCAGAGGGCGTTCCCGAATGCAAAGCGTCGCCGTGATCGACTACGGCATGGGCAACCTGCACTCCGTGGAGCGCGCGCTCCGGCACGAGGCACCCCCAGGGATGCAGGTCCTGCTCACCAGCGACCTTGCGGTGATCCGCGAGGCGGACCGGCTCGTCTTCCCCGGACAGGGCGCGGCGGCCGATGCGATGCGCGAGTTGCGCACGATGGGGCTCGACCGGGTGCTGCCGGAACTGGCGGCGACCCGCCCGTTCCTCGGCATGTGCCTGGGCCAACAGATCCTGCTCGACTGGAGCGCCGAGAACGACGGGGTGGACCTGCTCGGCGTGATCCCCGGCCGGGTGGAGCGCTTCCCCGAGCGCGCGATAGACGGCGACGGGCGCCGCCTGAAGATCCCGCACATGGGCTGGAACGTGGTGCGCCAGGTCCAGCGACACCCGCTGTGGCATGGCCTTGCCGCGGAATCCTGGTTCTATTTCGTGCACAGCTATCGCGTGATGCCCGAACGGGAGGAAGATATCGTCGGCGAGACCGACTACGGGCAGCCGTTCGCGTCGGTGATCGCGCGGGGCTCGATGTTCGCGATGCAGTGCCACCCCGAGAAGAGCGCAGCGGACGGCCTGCGCCTGCTCAACAATTTCCTGCGCTGGGACGGTCGCTGGTGAGGCCACCGCAGCGTTTTTCACCGATCGGAGTCGACGATGCTGGTCATACCCGCAATTGATCTCAAGGAAGGAAAGTGCGTCCGGCTGCGTCAGGGGCGCATGGAGGAATCCACCGTGTTCGGCGACGATCCGGTCGCGATGGCAGGGCGCTGGGTGGATGCGGGCGCCGAACGGCTGCACATCGTGGACCTCGACGGCGCCTTCGCCGGCGTGCCGAAGAACGCCGACGTGATTCACGCCATTGCCGAGGCCTACCCGGACCTGCGCATCCAGATCGGCGGCGGGATCCGCGACGACGACACCGTGCTCGCCTATCTCGAGGCCGGCGTGGAATTCGTGATCGTCGGGACCAAGGCGGTGAGCGCACCGCACTTCGTGAATGACCTGTGCCTGGAATTCCCCGGGCGCATCATCGTCGGCCTGGACGCCCGCGACGGCAAGCTTGCCGTGGACGGCTGGTCCAAGCTCTCGCACCACGACGTGATCGATCTCGCACAGCACTTCGAGGCCGACGGCGTGATGGCCATCGTCTACACCGACATCAGCCGTGACGGCATGATGCAGGGGGTGAACGTCGAGGCCACCGCCCGGCTCGCCAGCGAGGTGCGCATCCCGGTGATCGCCTCCGGGGGGGTCAGCACACTGGACGACATCCGGCGCCTGCTCAAATACGAGGACGAAGGCATCGAGGGCGTGATCGTCGGCCGCGCGCTGTACGAGGGCGCGTTCACGCTGCAGGAAGCCATCGCCGTCGCATCCGGCAAGAGTTGACGATGCTCGCGCGCCGCATCATCCCCTGCCTTGACGTCGACGCCGGCCGCGTGGTCAAGGGCGTGAATTTCGTCGGCATCCGCGACGCCGGCGACCCGGTGGAGGTCGCACGCCGCTACGACCAGCAGGGCGCGGACGAAATCACCTTCCTCGACATCACCGCGAGCAGCGACGAGCGCGAGACCATCGTGCACGTGGTACAGCAGGTCGCCGAACAGGTGTTCATCCCGCTGACCGTCGGCGGCGGCATCCGCGAGGTTGCCGATATCCGCCGCCTGCTGAACGCCGGGGCCGACAAGGTCTCGATCAATACCGCCGCGGTGCACCGTCCGGAACTGGTGGCCGAGGCCGCGGCCAAGGTCGGCAGCCAGTGCATCGTCGTCGCGATCGACGCAAAGCAGGTGGAGGACGACGCCGAATACCCGCACTGGGAGGTGTACACTCACGGCGGCCGCCGGCCCACCGGCATCGACGCAGTGGCGTGGGCGCAGAAGATGGCCCAGCTCGGCGCCGGGGAAATCCTGCTGACCAGCATGGACCGCGACGGAACCCGGATCGGCTTCGACCTCGAACTGACGCGCGCGGTCAGCGATGCGGTGAACATCCCGGTGATCGCCTCGGGCGGCGTCGGCGAGCTCGCGCACCTGGTGGCCGGGGTGGTCGAGGGACACGCCGACGCAGTGCTCGCGGCGAGCATCTTCCACTTCGGGCAACACACCGTGGCCGAGGCCAAGGCCGCGATGGCGGCCGCTGGCGTGCCGGTGCGGCCCGCGCGCGAGGCCGAGGCGTGAACCGCGATATCCTGCGCGAACTGGCCGAAGTGATCGACGCGCGGCGCAGCGCGGACCCGGAGACCTCCTACGTCGCGTCGCTGCACCACCGGGGCCTCGACGTAATGCTGAAAAAGCTCGGTGAGGAGGCCACCGAGACCGTGATCGCCGCGAAGAATCCCGACGATCAGGCGCTGGTGTCGGAAATGGCCGACCTCTGGTTCCATGCAGTCGTGGTATTGTCTGCCCGCGGACTGCAGCCGGACGACGTGCTTGAGGAACTCGGCCGGCGCTTCGGGCTTTCCGGCATTGCCGAAAAGGCGAGCCGCACAAACGCAGGCAAACATTCCGGTTGATTTGGGGTCCAACGTTTTTTGAATGAACACGCGCGCAGCGCACCCCCTTTCCCCCCCACCCGCCTGCGGCACGAATCCGCCGGGCGCGGATTTCGAACCGCCACAGTCGGGTCGGACGGGCGGAGGGCAGGATGCCCGGAGTAACGGGAAGGGGAGAGGGAAGAATGACGGCGATACACCACCGGGTCCCTGTGGCTCGGGGTGACACGCATCGCCATCACCGTTAGGGTTATTTACAGCGCATTTGGAGGAATCCCATGGGGATCGGCGGTATCAGCATCTGGCAGCTTCTCATCATCCTGCTCATTGTGGTGCTCTTGTTCGGCACCAAGAAGCTGCGCAACATGGGCGGAGACATCGGCTCCGCGATCAAGAGTTTCCGCAAGGCGGTGAAGGACGGCGAGAGCGAGGAGGGTACCGACAAGGACGCCTCCGAGTCTCGCGAGGGCGAGGTTCCCAAGGTCGAAGACCAGCAGAAGGGCCGCGTGATCGACGCTGAACCGACCAAGGAAGCGCAGTCCGGCAGCAGCGAACGCTCGTCCTGAGACGTTATCGCAACCGCCGTCCTGTCGTCGGATAGCTCATGTTCGACATCGGTTTCTGGGAGATCCTGATCATCACCCTGGTCGCGCTGCTCGTGGTCGGACCCGAGCGGCTGCCAGGGCTCGCGCGCGAGATCGGGCGCTTCGTCGGCAAGACGCGGCGCTTCGTGAACAGCGTGCGCTCGGACATCGAGCAGGAACTGCAGACCGAGGAACTGCGCAAGATGCTCGAGGGCCAGGAAAAGGAGATCCAGGAACTGAAGAGCATGATGCAGGAGACTGAAGAGACCCTGCGCGACGACCTGCGGGTGACGGAGGATACGCTAAGCGGCAACTTCGAGGACGGCCCGGACGCGAAGAAAAGGCTCGACCCGAACGCCCGTCCTGGCAAGGCCGATGCTTCGAGCCCGGAGAATCGTGGATCCTCCGGGGACGCAAGCCCGCAACTCAAGCGGGTACCCCTGAAAGGCGGCCTCGACGACAGCCTGCTCACGGACGCGCCGGAGCCCGCTCCTGCCGAGCACGAAAAAACGGGTACCGCTGACGCCGGCAACCGCACCGAATCCGACAGCACCGCGAACAAGGCATGAGCAACGCGAAGTCCAGCGGCGAGCCCTCGCAGGAGGCCACCGAA
>PULL01000228.1 GCA_003550945.1 Thioalkalivibrio sp.
ATTCGGGCGGGTCCCGGGAGAGCCAGCCCTGAGCGCGGATGAACCCAGATCTCTCGCTCGCGAGTCTGCGGTCCTGAAGGTGTGCAGCAGCTCACGAAAAACCGGACCCCGGCCGTCCCCATCATCGGTGCAGCCTGGCTGCGCCGCGTCCGGAGCGGTGCCGGCGACGCGGATTCCGGGATGCTTGAGTCTGCCAAGCCCTGCGGCTGATAATTCGCGTGCTTTCTTCGGTATGCTCTGGGTCGCCGCCTGACTCCGGGCTTTCGTGTAAGCAGCGACCGATCGCAGATTGCCGTGGCGCTGCGCGCACGGCATCGACCGGATTGGATTCATGCGGTTTCTAGAAACGGCCCCTAAGAGTCTGAAATATAAGATTAGAATGTTGCGGGTTGGCACGATAGAGCGCGGTGTCGTCGCCGACTCTCTCCACTACACGAGCGACACAGGCGCCTTCCGGCGCCTTTTTCGCTGCGCATGGTCTGCTCCGGGAATCCGCGGGGCGGCAGGAGCAGGACAAAGGTGATGGCAGCGCTTCGGCGCCTGAGCAACATAATCGACGCGGTGAACGGCTTCATTGGCCGGGTCCTCGCGTGGGTGGCCGTGGTTCTGGTCGCGCTCGGCGTGATCAATGTGGTGGGCCGTTATCTGGGTGCGCACCTCGGCATGCAGCTCAGCAGCAACGCCGTTCTCGAGGCGCAGACGCAGGCCTTCAATCTGATCTTCCTGCTCGGTGCAGCGTGGCTCCTGATGCGGGGCGGGCACATCCGGGTCGACATCCTGCACTCGCGTTTCGGACCCCGCCTGCGCGAGTGGGTGGACCTGGTCGGGCATGTGCTGATCCTGATCCCGTTCAGCCTGACCATGATGTGGCTCAGCTGGGACTACGTGATGCGCTCCTGGGCGCGGCTTGAGGTCAGCCCGAATCCGGGTGGCCTGCCGCTCTATCCGATCAAGACTGTGATCCTGCTGGCCTTCGGGCTGCTGGCACTGCAGGGCATCAGCGAGATCATCAAGCGCGTGGACGCGTTGCGGCATCTGGCTCAGCAGTCCGGGTCGGGCACCGATTCCATCGACACGGCGGATCGGCGCTGATGGAGTACCTTGCACTGGGGATGTTCCCGGTGTTGCTGCTTCTGCTGCTGACCGGTTACCCCGTCGCCTTCGCACTGGCAGGGACCGGGCTGCTGTTCATCCTGCTGGGTAGCGACCTGTTGCCCGGACTCGGTTTCGCGCTGCCCTGGGAGCCTTACTTCCGGATGGCGCGGATGAACGTGATCCCGCAGCGGATTTACGGCTCCATCATGGACAACTACACCCTGGTGGCCGTGCCGTTCTTCATCTTCATGGGCGCGATCCTGGAGCGCTCGGGTCTCGCCGACGATCTGCTGCGCACGATGGGGCGGCTGTTTGGACGGCTGCGCGGCGGGCTGGCCATCTCGGTGGTACTGGTAGGTACCTTGCTGGCTGCCACCACCGGCGTGGTCGGTGCCTCGGTGGTCACGCTGGCGGTGCTGGCGCTGCCGGTGATGCTCAAGGCGGGCTACGACCGCGGCCTCGCCAGCGGCACCGTGTCGGCCAGCGGCACGCTGGGGCAGGTCATTCCGCCCAGCATCGTGCTGATCATCCTCGGCGACCAGATGGGTGCGAACGTCGGGGACCTGTTTCTCGGCGCATTGATCCCCGGGCTGCTGCTGAGCTTCCTGTTCATCGCCTGGATTGCCTGGACTGCCTGGCGCAGGCCCGAAGCTGCGCCCGCACTGCGGCAGGGCGGTACGCGCGAGCCGCTGCTGGGCCTGCTGATCGCGGTGTTCGGAAGCCTGCTGCCGCCGCTGGCACTGGTGTTCGCGGTGCTGGGGACCATCTTTCTCGGCATTGCCACGGCCACCGAGGCGGGCGCGATGGGCGCCTTCGGCGCGCTGATCCTTGCGCTGCTCAAGCGCCGCCTGACTTTCGAGTCGCTGCGCGCCGCCGCCGAGACCACCGTGCGCCTGACCACGATGGTGTTCGTGATTCTGGTCGGCGCGACGGTGTTCGCTACCGTCTTCAGCGCGATGGGCGGCACCTGGCTGATCGAGGATTTCCTGAGCGACCTTCCCGGAGGCACGACGGGCTTTCTGCTGCTGGTGCTTCTCGCGGTATTCGTGCTGGGCTTTTTCCTGGACTTCATCGAGATCACGTTCATCGTGGTCCCGTTGATCGCACCGGTCGCGCTGGCACTGGGCATCGATCCGATCTGGCTGGGCGTGATGCTGGCGGTGAACCTGCAGACGTCGTTTCTGACGCCGCCATTCGGCTTCTCGCTGTTCTATCTGCGCGGCGCAGCGCCGCCCGAGATCCGGACCCGGGAGATCTACCGGGGCGTGGTGCCGTTCATCGCGGTGCAGCTGATCGTGCTCGCGGCGATCCTCGCATTCCCGGGGCTCGCGACCTGGCTGCCCTCCCTGGCAGCCAACTGAGTCGGAGGCCGAAACGCGGCGGGTCCGGGCGCGTCAGACCTCGCCGAAGAGGTGGCGCTGGAACCGGTAGGTGGTGTTCCGATTCCAGTCGCGACTGCGCGCCATGAACGCCGACCAGTTTTCGTGGATTCGGGCGTAGTCGCGATCGCGCAGATCTTCCTCGTGAACCTCCTTCGCACCGCGTTCGAACGCCGCAAGCACGTCGTCCGGGAAGTAGCGGATCTGGGTACCCCCGGCGATCAGTTCCGCAAGCGCCTCGGGGTTCCGGGCGGCATACTGGGCGGCCATCCAGGCATTGGACTCCAGTGCGCAGGCGCGGATCTGGTGCCGAATGTCGCCGGGCAGCCGGTCGTATGCGTCCTTGTTGAAGTAGAAACCGAGCATCGCGCTGGGCTCCGCCCAGCTGGGCAGATAGTAGTATCGTGCCACCCGATGCATTCCAAGGATCCGGTCGTCGTAAGGACCGACCCACTCGGCTGCGTCCAAGGCGCCGCGCTCCATCGCGGTGAACACCTCGCCGCCGGGCAGCAGCTGGATGCTCACGCCCGCCTTGGCCATCACCCGTCCTCCGTGTCCGGGGAAGCGCATGCGCAGGCCGCGCAGGTCGGAGGGTTTGTTGATTTCGCGGTTGAACCAGCCGCCGGTCTGCGGCCCGGTATTGCCGCCGGGGAAGGCGACCAGATCGTCCTTCGCATTCAGCTCGTCCCAGAGCGCCTGACCGTCACCCGCCAGCATCCAGGCGTTCTGTTCCTCCAGCGTCATCCCGAACGGGATCGCGGTGTAGAAACCGTGCGCGGGGGATTTACCGATGAAGTAGTAGGGCGCGGTGTGGCAGCACTCGAACGCGCCGTTGGACACCGCGTCGTAGACTTCCAGCGGGCCCACCTGCGCACCGGCCGGATAGGTGCGGATCTGCAGATCGCCATCGGTCATTTCCTCGATACGCCGGGCGAAGTACTGGGCCGTTCCGTACAGCGTGTCGAGCGCAGCCGGCCACGAAGTCACCATCTCAAAGCGGAATCGGCGTGGCCGCGCGATCACCGCCGGGGCCTGGACAGCGCCCGCCGCCACGACCCCAACCCCCGCACCCTTCAAGAACGTCCTGCGTTTCATTCTCCCTCCCTCCCGGGGTCGGACCAAGCGAAGTGTTTGAAAATTAATGTTTAAAATCTGAAAAAGGACCCGATTTGAGGCCTTGAAGGCCTCTTTTTGGGGCGATTTCCAAGCCTCTAAGGCTAAACCAGCTTCGCCCAGCGGCATAGCGGAAGCTTCGACCAACCACCCCTGAGCCGGAACGGGCGCTTGGTTCCAACGCGAGGTGAATCTGCAGGCTGACCCCTTGACGGCCGGCATTCAGGGGCGTCGCTAGCGGCAAGCTGTCAGTGCAGGGCACTCCGGTAGAGATCCACGCCGTCCACGTTGACTCGAAGTGCACGTCCATCCACGACATCGAGAAAACGGACGGTTTCTCCGCCTTGAGCCTCGGGAACGCGGAACCAACCGGTATGCTCGAGCGGTTCGAGTGCTTGTTCGCGACCGCTGGGCTGAATCAGCAGCAACTGGCCGCGGCGGTGGATCACGCGGCGCTCCGGAATCCAGGGGCTCCAGGACTGATACCGCCCGGGATAGGCCAGCCAGTCTTCGGGCAGATCGAATTCCCATGGCCCCGGATACCGTGCGTTCGCATACCACTGCGCCCCGTGGGTGGCATGGGTCACCGTTCCCGCGGAGCGTTCGAAGCCGAGCAGAAACGGCTCGAAGCGCGGAATCGGGGCCAGAAAGCGGTCCTCACCGCGACGTTGCAGTGGAACGCTCCGGTTGCCCTGAACCATGTACAGCCGCCCATCGCGGGGCACGAGGTCGAATCCGTCCCCGTCGGGGGAGCGATAGCGACCCGCGTACTGCGCCGCGTGTGGCACCCAGGTGGGATCGATCCGCGGCAGCCGTGGCAGGGCGGCGTGAGCCCGCGAAGCCCGCAGCACCTCCAGCGCAAACGCGGCGACCACGGTCGGATCACCCGGCCCGTTCAGCATGACGACGGCGCCGATGCCATTGGGCAGATCACCGAGCATCTGCGCCGAATGTCCGATCATTGCACCGTAGTGACCGATGGTTCCCTGCGCGCCGATTTCCAGACCGAGGCCGTGACAGGTGGGTCCGTGGGGCGGGGTCGCGCAGGTTGTCATCATGCGGAACGCCTGTTCATCCACGATGCGCCGTACGTCCGGGGTGATTCCGTGGTTCAGGAGCATTCCCAGGAAGACCGCAAGATCACCGGCGCTCGCGGCAACGCTGCCATCGGCATCGCCGTACTCGAACCAGGGTGCCGGAACCAGC
>PULL01000061.1 GCA_003550945.1 Thioalkalivibrio sp.
ATCCCGGTGGTCACGCCCCCCGGAGGGTTGGGTTGCCACGTCGGCGCGGGGGGCTTCCTGCCACACGTACCGCAGACCGAGTATCCGGCGGGCGCGCTGGTTGCCGCGTTCTACCTCGTTTCGGGTGTCCGGGGAATGGAGCGTGGCACGATCTCCAGCGTTCGCGATGAGCAGGGCAATGATCTGCTCGCGGACGTCGAACTGCTGCGTCTGGCGATGCCGCGGCGCGTGTTCACGTTGTCACAGGTGAAGTACGTGGCCGACCGAATGAAATGGCTTTACGACAACCGCAAGTTGGTGGGTGGCCTGAAATTCGACTACGAGCCGAAAGTGCTGCGGTTTTTCCTCGGTCGGCTCGTGCCCACCAGTGACTGGCCCGAGCGGCTGATGGCCAAGTTCAGAGAAGACTTTGGGGAGAGTCTGTAACCAGCGGTTTATAGTAAAAAAGACCCCAGCGGGGTGGCGGCAGCGTCAGGCGCTGTCCGCCGCCTCGCCGCTCGTGGCGGTGGCCCCCGTCCGCCGCCGCGCACGCACCGCCTCCGCGAGCCGTTCGAGCAGGGCCACGGAATCGTCCCAGCCGATGCAGGGGTCGGTGATGCTCTGTCCGTAGGTGAGCGGCTGGTCGGGCTGCAGGTCCTGCCGTCCCTCGACCAGATGCGACTCGGCCGAGACGCCGACGATGCGGCGCTCGCCGCCGGCGATCTGCTCGGCCACTGCGGCACCCGAGGTGAGCTGGTGCCGGAATCCCCCCGGGGTGTTGCCGTGGGAGAGGTCGACCATCAGCCGGCCGGGCAGGCCGAATCGGGCGAGGTCCGCGCAGGCGTCGTCGACGCTGCCGGGGTCGTAGTTGGGCTTCAGGCCGCCGCGCAGGATAATGTGGCAATCGGTGTTGCCCAGAGTGTCGACGATCGCGACCTGGCCGGACTTGTGCACCGACAGGAAGTGGTGCCGCTGCCGCGCCGCGAGGATCGCGGCGGCGGCGATCTTCACGTTGCCGTCGGTGCCGTTCTTGAAACCGACCGCAGACGACAGCCCGGACGCGAGTTCCCGGTGCACCTGGGATTCCGTGGTGCGTGCGCCGATCGCGCCCCAGGAGACGAGGTCGCCGATGTATTGCGGGGAGATTACGTCGAGAAACTCGCAGCCCGCCGGCACGCCGGCCTGGTTGATCCGCACCAGCAGGTCACGCGCGATGCGCAGGCCCTCGTTGATCCGGAAGCTCCCGTTCAGGTAAGGGTCGTTGATCAGCCCCTTCCAGCCGACGGTGGTGCGCGGCTTCTCGAAGTAGACCCGCATCACGATCTCGAGGTCGGCCGACAGCCGGTCGCGTTCGACCTTCAGGCGCGATGCGTATTCCAGCGCGGACACGGGGTCGTGAATGGAACAGGGGCCGATCACGACCAGCAGCCGATCCGACTCTCCGTGCAGGATGTCGCGCACGTTCCGCCGTGTGTCCGAAATGAACCGTTCCGCCGGCGTGTCCTTGATCGGAAAGAACTGGATCAGGTGCGCAGGCGGGGGCAGGGGAAGGATGTTCTCGATGCGCTGGTCGTCAGTGGCAGAGGTGCGGTCGATCGGTGGGGGCGTCAGCATGTCGCCATGGATTTCGGTCATGTTCGGTTGTCCGTCGAATGGGCTGTGCCTGTGCGGCGCCTCGTCGTCTGCCGGTGTTGTCATCTGCCGGCCAACCCGGTATCCGGGTCTTGTGGGCCGCGGCCCCGGCGGGGCAATGGCTGTGAATGCGAATCCTACAGTATTGGAGACCTTGTGCACCGCGTCAACGCTGGCGTGCACCAGCGGCCTGTCGGACGCAGGCCCCCGGCATATCCTCTAGACTTTGTGGGGAGACACTCATGTCGCGACCCCCGGGCCGCCAGGCGATCGAACGGGTAGGGGCTGACCCGGGCTCGTCTGGTGCATCGCGGGGCTGGCTTGCCGAGGTGCCGAGCACATGGCCGTTTCCGAACCTGCAGGGCCGTGGAATATCTTCGTCGTCGGGCTGGACGATTTCCACCTGGCGCAGCTGCAGCAGCTCCCGGGTGCGGCGCACTATGCGTTTCATCCCCTGTTCACGCGCGAAGAGCTCAAGAGCGGCGATCGTTTCCCGGTAAGGGAAATACTCGAGGTCGGGCCCCGCCGGCTCAAGGCGTTCGGCGGGCGGGTCGATGCGGTCGTCGGTTACTGGGATTTTCCGGTGAGTACCGTACTGCCGCTGTTGCGCCGACCGCTGGGTCTTCCCGGTCCGTCGCTGGAGGCGGTGCTCAAGTGCGAGCACAAGTACTGGAGTCGTGTCGAGCAGGCGCGGGTGGTCCCCGAACATCTGCCGCAATTCTGTGCGGTGGACCCCTTTGCACCCGATCCGCTGGACACCGTCACCCTGGCGTTCCCCTTCTGGCTGAAGCCGGTCCGGTCGGTGCTCTCGTACCTGGGTTTTCTGGTCCGTGACGCGGATGCATTCCACCGGGCCATTGCCGCTACCCGAGGCGGAATCCGGCGCTTCGGGGACCCGTTCAACGAGATTCTCGCGCTGGCCGAGGTCCCGGAAGCGATCGCGTCGGTGGATGGGAACCACTGTATTGCCGAGTCGCTCATTTCGGCGGGGCGTCAGTGCACGCTGGAGGGGTATTCCTGCAACGGCGACGTGCACGTCTATGGTGCGGTGGACTCGCTGCGCGAGGGTTCGGCCGGATCCTCCTTCTCCCGCTACGAGTATCCGTCGACGCTCCCGGAGCCGGTTCAGGCCCGGATGGCTGCAATCGCCGCGCGCGTGATCCGCCAGGTCGGGTACGACGATGCGCCGTTCAACATCGAGTTCTACTGGGAAGAGGACAGCGACCGGATCTGGCTGCTGGAAATCAACTGCCGGATTTCGAAATCGCACGCGCCGCTGTTTCAGATGGTCGACGGCTGTTATCACCATCAGGTGATGATCGACCTCGCGTTGGGCCGGAAACCCGCGATGCCGCATCGCGAGGGCCGCTTCCGCTGCGCCGCAAAGTTCATGCTGCGCAGGCAGGAGGACGCCCGGGTGGTGCGCGTTCCGACCGATGCCGAGATCGCGGCGGTCGAGGCGGCCATCCCGGGCGTGGTGATTCAGGTCGAGGTCAGCGAAGGCATGCGTTTGTCGCAACTGCGCTACCAGGACAGCTACAGCTACGAGGTGGCGGTGGTGTTCGTGGGTGCCGACGATCACGAAGGGCTTGCAGCGAAATACCGGCAGGTCCTGGCCCGGCTTCCGCTGGAGTTCGCGGCGACGGAAGAGTCCGGGCGCAGCCCCTCCCGGAGGCCCAGATGAAAATCGTCAACGAGTTTCCCCGGCAGGTCCGGATCGAGGAGCATCTTTGGATTCCCTTGTCGGACGGAACCCGCCTCGCCGCCCGGTTGTGGCGACCCGAGGACGCGCTGGACGACCCGGTGCCGGCGATCCTCGAGTACATTCCCTACCGCAAGCGCGATTCCACGCGCGCGCGCGACGACCGGATGCATCACTATTTTGCGGGCCACGGCTACGCCTGCCTGCGGGTCGATCTGCGCGGCAGCGGCGATTCCGAAGGCGTGCTGAAGGACGAGTACCTGCAGCAGGAACTGGACGACGGGGTCGAGGTGATCGAGTGGCTCAGCGAGCAGCCCTGGTGCACCGGCAAGGTCGGCATGATCGGAATCTCCTGGGGCGGTTTCAACGGGCTGCAGATCGCCGCGCTTCAGCCGCCCGCACTGAAGGCGGTGGTGAGCGCCTGCTCCACCGACGATCGCTACGCCGACGACGTGCACCACATGGGCGGTTGCCTGCTCGGCGACAACCTGTCCTGGGCATCGACGATGTTCGCCTACAACTCGTTGCCCCCGGACCCCGAACTGGTCGGCGATCAGTGGCGCAAGCTGTGGTTCCAGCGCCTGGAAGGCAGTGGTCTGTGGCTGGAGCAGTGGCTGCGCCACCAGCGCCGCGACGCGTACTGGAAGCACGGTTCCGTCTGCGAGGACTGGTCCGCGATCCGCTGTCCCATCATGGCGGTCAGTGGCTGGGCCGACGGATACTCGAACGCGGTGTTTCGCCTGCTCGCCCATCTGCGCGTGCCACGGCTCGGCCTGGTCGGTCCCTGGAGCCACAAGTACCCACACCTCGGCGTTCCGGGGCCCGCGATCGGTTTCCTGCAGGAGTGCCTGCGCTGGTGGGATCACTGGCTCAAGGGACAACGCACCGGGATCATGGACGAGCCAATGCTGCGCGTGTGGATGCAGGACAGCGTGCCGCCGACCACCTACTACGACGAACGGCCCGGACGCTGGGTGGGAGAGCCGCGCTGGCCCTCCCCACAGGTGAGTCGCCGGGCCTGGACGCTCGCCTGGCCAGGTACGCTGGAGGCGGACGATGTGAACGTGCCGGAACGCGCGATGACGCTGCGCTCTCCATTGAGCGTCGGCCTGTTCGCGGGCAAATGGTGTTCCTACGCGGCGACACCGGATCTTCCGCACGACCAGCGCGAGGAGGACGGAGGCGCGATGGTGTTCACCTCGGCCCCGCTGGACGAACCACTGGAGATGCTCGGTGCTGCGGTGGTCGAACTGGAACTCAGCGTGGACCGCCCGGTGGCGATGGTCGCGGCACGGCTGTCCGACGTGGCCCCCGATGACAAGGCCACCCGCATCACTTACGGACTGCTGAACCTCACGCACCGGGACGGCTCGGAATCGCCGCGGCCGCTGGAGCCCGGGCGCAGCTATCGCGTGCGCGTGAAGCTGAACGATGTGGCGCAGCGTTTTCCGGCGGACC
>PULL01000171.1 GCA_003550945.1 Thioalkalivibrio sp.
CCCAAACGAAATCCCCTGATCGCAACGCTCATGGACCTCGTCGCGTAGCCAAAGCCGGAAACTTCAGTCAGGTAATTCAATGCTCTTTCCGTGTCTATCCGTGCTTTCCGTGGCTCGACTTTTCATCCTTTGGGGTGGCCCGCCATGGCCATGACAGTTAGCGGGGGCACCTTTCCCCGTTCGCTCCTGGCCGCGGTTCCAGTCCTTTGCTGCAGATCAAATTCCGTTGTCCGGTCCGGTTGCTATACTCCGGAAAGCCCTGGGCCGGGTGAACACCGGCAGTCCGGTCCGATCGCTTTGCCGCGGCGCAGGCTTCGTGCTGAGCCCTGTGTCAGTTCCCCGCCGGTGCCGCTGCAGGACATCCCGTCATGGCCCAGGCTGACCCTTTTGAAGACTTTCTCCGGGCACTCAAGGGTTTCATACCCGATTCCCGCCTGATCTCCGACCCCCTTCGCACCCTTGCCTACGGCACCGATGCAAGCCTGTACCGCCTGATCCCGAAGCTCGTGGTCCGGGTCGATGGCGAGGAGGAGATGTCGCGCATTCTGCCGCTCGCGCACCGCCACCGGGTTCCGGTGACCTTCCGCGCGGCCGGTACCAGCCTTTCGGGACAGGCGGTGACGGATTCGGTGCTGCTGCTGGTCGGCGATCAGTGGAGGCGATCGCTGATCACCGATCAAGGAACCCGGATCAGCCTGCAGCCGGCGGTGGTCGGCGGTCACGCGAACCGGCTGCTCGCTCCCTACGGAAGGAAGATCGGTCCGGATCCAGCCTCGCTGAACGCCTGCCATGTCGGCGGCATCGCCGCGAACAACGCCAGCGGAATGTGTTGCGGCACCGCCCAGAACAGTTACCAGACGCTGCACAGCATGCGGGTGATCCTCGCGGACGGCACGCTGCTCGACACCGGGGATCCGGCCAGCCGCAAGGCGTTCGAGCGCACGCACGGGGAACTGGTGGCGGCGCTGCGGGGGCTTGGCGAGCGCACCCGGAACGATCCTGCGCTCGCGGACCGGATTCGCGAGAAATTCCGGATCAAGAACACCTGCGGGTACAGCCTCAATGCGCTGGTGGATTTCGAGGATCCGATCGACATCCTGCAACACCTGATGATCGGTTCCGAGGGCACGCTCGGTTTTATCGCCGAAATCACCTACCGGACGGTGGAAGACCCGAAGCACAAGGCCACTGCGCTGATCCTCTTTCCCGACATCGCCGCTGCCTGCCGGGCGGTCGGCATCATCAAGCCGCTGCCGGTTGCCGCGGCGGAATTGATGGACCGGGCGTCCCTGCGGTCGGTGGAGGAAAAGCCCGGCGTTCCGGCGGTGCTGAAGGAACTGGGGCCGGAGGCGGCGGCGCTGCTGGTGGAAACGCGTGCCAGCGATCACGCGGTGCTGGCCGAGCAGGTCGAGACCATCCGCGCCGAGTTGGCCGAAGTCCAGACACTGGAGCCGGTGCGTTTCACGATGGATCGCGGTGAGTGCGACCGTCTGTGGGCGATTCGATCCGGCCTGTTCCCCTCGGTCGGTTCGATGCGCAGGACCGGCACCACCGTGATCATCGAGGACGTCGCGGTCGCCGTGCCCCGGCTCGCCGCATTGACGCTGGATCTTCAGGACCTGTTCCGCCGGCACGGTTACGAGGGCTCGATCATCTTCGGGCACGCGCTGGAGGGCAACCTGCACTTCGTGCTCACCCCCGACCTGGGGCACCCGGAAACCGTCGAGCGCTATCGCGCGTTCATGGACGATCTCAGCCGGATGGTCGTCGAGCGGCACGATGGCTCCCTCAAGGCCGAACACGGCACCGGGCGCAACATGGCGCCGTTCGTCGAACTGGAGTGGGGCGAGCAGGCCTACGGGCTGATGCGGGAAATCAAGCGGCTGTTCGACCCGGACAACCTGCTGAATCCGGGGGTGGTGCTGAACGAAGACCCGGACGTGCACACGCGCAACCTGAAGCCGATGCCCGCAGTGGACGCGCTGGTGGACAAGTGCATCGAGTGCGGTTTCTGCGAGCCGACCTGCCCGTCGCGGTCGCTGACCCTGACCCCGCGCCAGCGCATCGTCGCGCTGCGCGAGATGGAGCGTCTGGAGCAGTTGGGCGAGGAGCCACGGCGCCTGAAACGGATCCGCAAGTTGTACCGCTACCAGGGCCTGGATACCTGCGCGGTCGACAGTCTGTGTGCGCTGGCCTGCCCGGTCGGCATCGACACCGGCAAGATGGTGAAACAGTTGCGCGGCCGCGGCTGGGGCCCGATGGCCCATCGGGTGTCCGGGTGGGTGGCACGGAACTTCGCTCCGATCACGGTGGCGACGCGGATGTCGCTGCGTTCGGCGCACCTGATGCACGTGATGCTGGGCACACGGCTGATGTCAGGGCTCACCGGTGGCGTCCGACGGCTTTCGGCCGGTCGCATCCCGCTGTGGAATCCCTACATGCCGAAAGCCGCCAGCGCCGGAATCGGGGCGGCACCGGCCGGTCCGTGGGCTCCGCGCGTGGTCTATTTCCCGAGCTGTGCAAGCCGCACCATGGGCCCGGCGCGTGGGGATCCGGAAGACGACTCGCTGATGGCCAAGACCGAAAACCTGCTGCGCAAGGCCGGCTACGAGGTCGTGTACCCGGACGATCGCGCGGCGCTGTGCTGCGGCCAGCCCTTCGAGAGCAAGGGATTCCACGACGACGCCGCGGCGAAGCTGCAGAACTTGGAGGCCTCGTTGATGCGTGCCAGCCGCAACGGCCAGGATCCGATCCTGTTTGACACCAGTCCCTGTGCGTTCCGCGCACGTCGGGACCTGAAATCGGGCCTGGCGATCTACGATGTCGCGGATTTCCTGCACGACTTCGTGCTGGAACGGCTGAAGATTTCGAAGGTGGATGAAACCGTGGCGCTGCACCCGACCTGCAGCACCATCAAGATGGGCCTGCAACCCAAGCTGAAGGCCATCGCCGAGGCCTGCGCGGAACGCGTGGTGGTCCCGGCCCAGGTGCACTGCTGCGGCTGGTCGGGCGACCGCGGCTTCACCTACCCGGAGTTGAACGCCAGTGCGTTGAAGGACCTGCGCGACGCGCTGCCGCAGGACTGCGCCTCGGGATATTCGACCAGCCGGACCTGCGAGATCGGTCTGTCGCTGCACAGCGGCCGCCATTACCGATCGGTCATCTACCTGCTCGACCGCTGCTCCGAGCCCCGCAGCGCCGAGCGCTAACTGTCATGGCGCTCCGCCACCCCTTTCAGCGGGGAGGGGAGCCCCAGAAGCGTCGTTTCAGCAGGCGGGCGGCTCCGGCGGTCTGGTGCAGGACCTTTTTCCAGTCGCTCCCGGAGGCCTGCAGTTGCAGCCGCTGCGCGCGGCAGCGGCGGGCTTCGGGATAACAGGTCCCCAACAGGGCCCAGATCTGGTCGAGGTTCGATACCTGCTCGGGTGGGTCCAGCCGCGCGCCGACGACCCTCGTTACCGGAACGTCCAGCCCACGCGCGATACGCACGATCCCGGCCCTGACCGCGGCGGTCCTGCCCTCCAGTTCCTCCTCGGTATCCAACGGATCGGGCGAGTGCCGCGACTGCGCCGGTGCCAGCTGGTCGGTGTGACTCGCGATCACCGCGATGGGGATCGGGCTGCGGCGGGGGTCGGCGGCGAAGCGGGTGCGAATGGCGTTCAGCGTTCCCCGGTCCAGCGTCAGGTCTGCCTGATTCGCGGGCACCACCCACAGCAGCAGGTCGCTCTCCCAGGCGCGCTCGACCAGGCGTTCGATGTCGGCGGTGGAAGCCAGTCCCGGGGTATCGACCAGCAGGCCTTCCGGGAGCTCGCCGTGGGCCAACCGGTATCCGCTGGATTTCTCCGTAAGCCGTGCAGCGGCTACGCCAGCCATGGGTTCCCCGAGCAACGCGTTCACGAGGCTGGATTTTCCCGCGTTCACCCGTCCGGCGATCAGGATGCGCAGCGGACCCGGCAGCCCGGCTTCCGACACCTCGTGGCCGGCTCCCTCGGTGGCGGCGAGTTCATGCAGCCGTTCGATGTCGATGCGCAGGCGCCCGGAGTAGAGCTCGATCGCGGCACGGCCGACTTCTTCCACCCAGATGCGGGCACCCTCGCTGCGCAGCCAGTCACCTGCTTCGGTCATGGCCGCGCCGACAATGCGCTGGCGCGCTTCGGCCAGCAGGGCCGCCATCGGGTTGGTCAGGCGCGTCACGCGCCAGGCGTTGTGCAGGTGACGGAAGACACGTAGGCCGGTCGTGGCCATCGGCCGGTATTCCCAGATCCGCAACAGGTGTCCAGCCTCGATCAGGTGGGCCGCCGGTACGTGATCGAGCACGACCATGCGCAAGCGCACACTCACCCGCTCCGTGAGCATCAGCAGTTCGGGGACGGTGAAGCTCCAGATCGGGTCCCGGTCCTCGGGATGATAGTGCCGGGCGACCCGCTCGATGGTCTCGCGCGCAGCGGCGAGCAGACGGTCCCGGTCGGTGACGATGTCGCGATCGGCTTCCCCGGCGACCTGCAGCACCTCGTCCCAGGCTTCCAGGTCGCGCGGTGACCACTCGCTCCCCGGCTCCGAAACCGGCGTCTGGTCGTCAGCCCCTTCAGCTGCCAGGCGCGCCCGCTGGCGCCGGCGCCACCACAGGGCCGGCAGGTACCCGGCGAGTGCAAGCACCGCGGCCAGCGCCAGCCACCAGAGCAGCCAGCCCTCCTGCCACAGCCAGAGGATGCCGAGCGGGATCAGCGCCAGAAAGGGGAGGGCGAGCAGGGACAAACCGACGAGAAAGGCCC
>PULL01000274.1 GCA_003550945.1 Thioalkalivibrio sp.
ATGGATATATCGGCGGCCATATCCACAAGGCCGCGATCATCTCGCGCGACGGCGTGCTCTACTGCAATAGCGGGGACTGGGTCGGAAACTGCACCGCGCTGATCGAGGACAATGGGGGCTACCTGCACCTGGTGCACTGGTCCGACCACGCAAGGCTTGACGCCAGCGACGCCGGGGCGGCGGGCGAAGAACGCACGACGGGACGTTTACCGCCCGAACTCGCCTGGCTCTACGCCGTCACCACCACGGCCGCGATACGCTGAAGGCAGCCGGACAACGGGCCGTTGCATCCCTATCGACCGGTGGCTGCCCATTGCCAAAGCCCATGCGGGTACGTCACCCGCTGGGGCGATCACTTGATGGTGATGCTGCGGCGCTTGGCTTGTTCAACCTTGGGCAGTACGAGTTCCAGCACCCCGTCCTTGAAGGTCGCCGAGCCCCTGTCGCCATCCACGACAGCGGGCAGCGCGACGGAACGGGAGAATGAACCCCGCGAGATCTCGCAGCGGTAGAGATCGCCCTTCTCCTCTCGATTTCGTCGAACGGGCTCATCGCCCGCGCGGCAACAGACGCAGCCTTCTCGACCTCCTTACTCCATCCGTTGCGACGGCAAAACCGTGGCCAACGGGCCTCAACGTGGGTCCAGCGGCAGCGACGACGGTTCACCCTCCCAGCGGCACTACCGAAACCGAAACGTCGCCTCGAGCAGTCGCAGCGACACGAGCATGGCGATCAGCAGAAAAGCGATCGTAGCTGGCTCAATACCGCCCGCGACGCCACCCGCCAGACCCAGCGTCAGCAGCGAGGTCAACAGGACTGCTGCGAGACGGCTTCGGGCCCAACCGGCGATCAGTGCCAGCAGCGTCACAAGCGTCCCCTCGATCATCGTCTGTGGGTGGTTCATCAGGAACCCGAGCAATACGACGATCACGCCGGCGAGCATCAGCAACCAGGCGGCGGCGCGGGCGAGCCGGGGCGCCTGGTCCCAGGAGCGCAAGGGGCGGACGATCAGGAGGAGATCCGCAGGGGGGCTGGTTCGCCTGGGTGCGTTCATGGGGAGGGATTGGAGAAGACGGGGACGGATTTGTAAACCCATCCCCTTTGTGCCGGGAGGTGGGAAGGACGAGGACCGATTCGTGAATCCGTTTCCTGCGTGCCCGGACTATCCCTCCGGCGGGGTCTTCTTGTCGTGGACGATGGCTTCCATTTCGCTCAGATCAATGTGCCGCACGTCCCGACCCTTGACGAAATAGATCGTGTACTCGCACATGTTCCGGGCGTGGTCCCCTACCCTCTCGAGCGCGCGCACAGCGTGGCTGATGTCCAGTAATCGCGAAATGTTGCGAGGGTCTTCCATCATGTAGGTCACGTTCTGCCGCACGATGGCCTCGTGGTCGCTGTCGATCGCGAAGTCCTGCCGGACCACGTCCACCGCGGCGGTGGCGTCCATACGTGCAAACGCGTCGAGTGCACCGGCAAGCATGGAGATCACGCGGTTCCCCATCGTCTCGATGTCGCGAAATATCTGCTTGCGGGGCCGGTCGCCCTCGGCCTGACGCATCGCCATCCGGGCGATTGCGGTCGCCAGGTCACCGATGCGCTCCAGGTCGGTGATGGTCTTGATCACTGCGACGATCAGGCGCAGATCCATCGCGGCCGGCTGGCGCCGGGCCAGAATTTCCACACAACGCTCGTCGATCGTCACCTCGAACGTGTTGACCCGCGTGTCGTTCTCCGTGACCTCTTGCGCGATCTGGGAGTCCGCATCGATGAAGGCTCGCAGCGCATTCGTCAACTGGGCCTCCACCAGCCCGCCCATCGCGAGGACGCGGTTCACCACCTCCTCGAGTTCGGCGTCGTACCGATGGGAATAGTGTCCACCAATGCGCTTGTTTTCCATCCCGATCCCTTTTCTCGCTGTGCGTTGGAAACTAATGGCCAAATATCTTCACGGACCCGACCCTCGTTAGCCGTAACGGCCGGTGATGTAATCCTCGGTCGCCTTCTGGCTCGGGTTCGTGAACAGATGCATGGTGTCCGCGTACTCGATCAATTCACCCAGGTACATGTAAGCGGTGTAGTCCGACACGCGCGCGGCCTGCTGCATGTTGTGGGTCACGATCAGGATCGTGTACGTCTCCTTCAGTTCCTCGATCAACTCCTCGATCTTGGCTGTCGAGATCGGGTCCAGCGCCGAGGTCGGCTCGTCGAGCAGAATCACCTCGGGCTCAATCGCGATCGCCCTTGCAATCACCAGGCGCTGCTGCTGGCCGCCGGACAACCCGAAGGCGTTGCTCTGCAGACGATCCTTGACCTCGTCCCAAAGACCGACAGCCTTGATCGAGCGCTCGACGACTTCGTCCAGAACACGCTTGTTTTTCACGCCCTGCAGACGCAGCCCGTAGGCGACGTTCTCGTAGATGGTCTTGGGGAATGGATTCGGCTTCTGGAAAACCATCCCCACCCGGCGTCGCAGTTCGGCGACGTCGGTACCCCGGCGGTAGATGTTCTCGCCGTGCAGATTGATCGCGCCCTCGATCCGGCAGGCGTCGACGAGGTCGTTCATGCGGTTGAAACAGCGCAGCAGGGTCGACTTGCCACAACCGGACGGCCCGATGAAGGCGGTCACACGCTTGGCGGGAATCTCCATGGTGATCTGCTTCAGCGCCTGGCTTTCCCCGTAGAACAGGTCGAGGTTCTCAACCGTGATCGCAATCTCCTCGTCGGAGAGAAACCGGACCTTGCGCGCGTTGCCCTCGAACAGACTGGCGTGCATTGCAGGCGCGGCGGGATTCGTCTGGCTCATCTGGGTCTCCATCAACATATCGGTATCTCGTCAGGGTGCGGAAAACCTGACCGTCAGTCGCTTTCCGCGCGATATTTCTCGCGCAGGTGGTTACGGATGGTGATCGCCGACAGGTTCAGCACCAGGATCAGCAGCACCAGGATCAGCGCGGTCGCATACACGAGCTGCTCGGCGGCTTCGGCGTGCGGGCTCTGAAAGCCGACGTCGTAGATGTGGAAGCCGAGGTGCATGATCTTGCGCTCAAGGTGGATGAACGGGAAGTTCCCGTCGATCGGCAGCGTCGGCGCGAGTTTCACCACACCGACCAGCATCAGTGGCGCGACCTCGCCCGCGGCCCGCGCAATCGCAAGAATCAGCCCGGTCATCATCGCGGGCGTGGCCAGCGGCACCACGACTTTCCATAGTGTCTCGCCCTTCGTCGCGCCCAGCGCCAGCGACCCCTCGCGAATGGTCGAGGGAATGCGCGCCAATCCCTCCTCGGTGGACACGATCACCACAGGAAGCGTCAGCAGCGCGAGCGTCAGCGACGCCCAGAACAGGCCGGGTGTGCCAAAGGTGGGCGACGGCAGGGCCTCTGGATAGAACGTGCGGTCGATTGCCCCGCCCATGAAATACACGAAGAAGCCGAGGCCAAACACCCCGAACACGATCGACGGCACGCCGGCGAGGTTGTAGACCGATATGCGCACGGTCTTCAGCAGCGGGCCCTGCTTCGCGTATTCGCGCAGGTAGATCGCCGCCAGAATCCCGAACGGCGTCACGATGATCGACATCACCAGCACCATCACCACGGTGCCGAAGATCGCCGGGAAGATCCCGCCCTCGGTGTTCGCTTCGCGCGGATAGCCGAAGATGAAGTCGAAGAAGTCCTGGACGTAGAACCAGACCTTTGCCGGCACCGACATGTTGTTCGGCTGCCAGGCCTTCACGACATCGGCCACGCGAAGCGTGACTTCGCTTCCGTCAGCCGCCCGCATCACGATGCTATCCCGCCCGAGCTGCTCATAGAGCTGGTTCAGACGCTGCTCCAACTCCCGGTACTGCTCCTGCAGAGCCTGCCGGCGCTGCTCGAACTCCGCGCGCATTTCATCGGTGAGCGTGCCGCGCAGCTGCGCACGGCGCTCGTCAAGGCGCACCCGCTCGAGCTGAAAGTTGATCCGGCCGATCGCACCCCGCTCGATGCCGCGGATCTCGTCCCACAAGTCGTTGACCCGGCGGACCCGCCCCTGGAACTCGTCCCACAGCTCGTCGCCTACGGCAACGGTGGTGCCGCGCTCCAGCAGGCGCAGGGGAATGCCGTAGAAGTCGCCCCATTCGCGCCGTTCGAGAACCGCCATGTTCTTCGGGTAGCGCCATTCGTCCATGAAGTCGTCGATGAAATAGGCGAAGTCGCGCCCGGTCACGTCGCGATTGCCCAGCTTCACGAGATGGCGGGTAACGATGAGCTGGTCTTCGGGAATTGGCACGCCCGCATCGCGCATCGCCGCCCCGGTCAGCGTCTCCGAGCGGCGCAGCTCGCCGACCACCACCACCGGCTCGGTACCCGGCAGCTCGTAGGTGGTCTCAAAAACCGGATGCGGCCAGAAGGCGCCAAAACCGCGCACCAGGATCAGCGCGATCAGACCGAATACCATCACCATGCTGATCGTAACCGCGCCGCCATTCAGCCAGATCCACGGGGAACCGCTTTTCCACCACTCTCTCATTTCGTCGTCCTCGAATCGGATCCGGGTTTACAGCGACGCATAGCGCTTGCGCAGTCGCTGGCGAACGATCTCGGCGGCGGTATTCAGCACGAAGGTGAACATCAGCAGC
>PULL01000180.1 GCA_003550945.1 Thioalkalivibrio sp.
CAAGCGATGACATGAAACTGACCTTCCGCAAATTCCGCGACGGCGACCACGAGCAGCGGAACTGGCAAAGTGCCATTTTCGAGGGCGATCATTCCCACAAGTGCCCGGTCTACGTGCACCGTACGCCGCCCTGCCAGGGCTCCTGCCCGGCCGGTGAGGATATCCGCGGCTGGCTGCAGATCGTGCGGGGCATCGAGAAGCCGACCGGCGACATGACCTGGCAGGAATACGCGTTCCGTCGCGCCACCGACGCCAACCCCTTCCCCTCGGTGATGGGCCGTGTCTGCCCTGCCCCCTGTGAGTCGGGCTGCAACCGCAACGAGGTCGAAGACTTCGTCGGGATCAACTCGGTCGAACAGTTCATCGGGGACAACGCGCTGACCGAGGGTTACAGCTTCGAGGCGGCCCCGCCGCTCTCCGGCAAGCGCGTCGCGATCATTGGTGGCGGCCCCGGCGGCATGTCCGCGGCCTACCACCTGCGCCGCAAGGGCCATGCATCGACCATCTTCGACGATCACGAAGAACTGGGCGGCATGATGATGTACGGGATCCCCGAGTACCGGGTGCCCCGTCCGATGCTCCGCGGCGAGATGGAACGCGTGCTGTCGCTCGGCGACATCGAGACGCGCCTGAATACCCGCGTCGGCAAGGACGTGAGCGTCGAGGACATCGAGAAGGAGTTCGACGCAGTCGTCTGGGCCGTGGGCTGCCAGACCGGCCGCAAGCTGCCGGTACCGGGCGGCGACGCCCCGAACTGTATCGCCGGCGTCCAGTTCCTGTCCGCCTTCAACACTGGCCGCCTGAAGGTGCTGCCGACCGACAAGATCGTCTGCGTGGGTGGCGGCGACACCTCCATCGACGTGGTCTCGGTGGCCCGCCGCCTCGGCAAGATCGAGGCCGAGAACCCGGTCGACAACCCCGAGGACGCGATCCACGGCTACGTGGCGCACGACTCGGCCACTGCCGCCGTGCGTACCGGCGCCGACGTGACGCTGACCTCGCTGTTCACCAAGGAAAAGATGACCGCGACCGAGCACGAGGTGCAGGACGCGCTGCGCGAGGGCGTAAAGATCCTCGACGGTGTGATTCCGCTTGAGGTCGTGCTGAACGAACAGGGCCGCGCGATCGGCCTGAAGATGGCCCAGTGCCAGTTCGAGGGCAATACGCCGAAGCCGGTCGAGGGCACGGAGTTCGTGCTGGAGGCCAACCTGATCATCACCGCCATCGGTCAGGGTGGCGATCTCACCGGCCTTGAGTTCATGGACAACGGCCGCGGCTTCATCGACAGCGACAAGTTCTACCAGGTGCCCGGCAAGAGTGGCCACTTCGTGATCGGGGACATCATCCGCCCGCACCTGCTGACCACCGCGATCGGCCACGGCCGCATTGCCGCCGACAGCATCGATTACTTCCTCCACCAGCAGGAGCCGATCAAGCGTCCGCGGGTCGACGTGCACCACTTCAACCTGCTGAACAAGCTGCAGGAGACGGGTCTGACCCCCGAGGAGTACAGCGGCGACCAGGTCCGCGGGACCTCCGAGGGCCGGTTCGCGGTGCACAACTACGAGGATCGCTCGGCCCACGAGATCATCTCGCACGAAAAGCTGTTCAAGGGTCATTTCCCGTACGTGGCGCGCAACCTCCGCGAGGAGCACGGCCCGACCGCCGACGAGGTCATCGGCCACTTCGAAGAGCGCATGAGATCGCTGACCGAGGAGAAGGCGGTTGAGGAAGCGAAGCGCTGCATGAGCTGCGGCATGTGCTTCGAGTGCGACAACTGCGTGATCTACTGCCCGCAGACGGCCGTTTTCCGGGTGAACAAGAAGCAAAGCGCCACCGGTCGCTACGTCGATACCGACTACAACAAGTGCATCGGCTGCCACATCTGCGCCGAAGTCTGCCCCACCGGCTACATCGACATGGCGATGGGTGACTAAGCGATGGGTTCAGGATTGGTCCGCCTCGGCCTGCTGGCGTCGGCCCTGCTTCTGGCAGGGCTGGTCGCCACGCTGACCGGCTGCAGCAAGGTCGAACCGCCTGCGCCCGAACTGCTCGCGCAGGCGCGTGGCGACCAGTGCGTGGAGCCCACCGATTTGATGCGGCGGGACCACATGAACATCCTGATGCACGAGCGCGACGAGGCGAAGCGCTATGGCCGGCGCAATCCGGACCACAGCTTCGTTGGCTGCATCGACTGTCACGTCTCGCCCACCGCGAGCCGTGACGAGCCGGCCACGCATTTCTGCCTGGCCTGCCATGAGTTCAACGCAGTGCGCATGGACTGCTTCCAGTGTCACACGGACCGTCCGTCAGACGCTCCGCCGCGCCAGCGTGCGGACCTGGACCGGTCCATCGACCAGTACCTCTCGACCCAAGCCGCCGGTCCCACGCCCGTGATGGAGATCGCGACACCATGAGCGAAGAGAACAGCCCGAACCTCTCCCGACGCCAGTTCATCAGCGGCGCCGCCGCTGTCGTTGCCAGCCTGACGGTGGCGCCAGGCGTCTTCCTGCTGAAACCCGCCGGTGCGGCCTCGAACGCGGATGGCAAACGCTGGGGACTTCTGATCGACACCAGCAAGTGTGCCGATGGATGCACCGCCTGCGTGACCGCCTGCCACGAGGAGAATGGCGTTCACAGCCTGGGTCGGCCGCAGACCGATGCCCAGTGGATCCGCAAGGTGCACCTGACCGACCGCGCAACCGGCCACCAGCAATCCCTGCCGGTGATGTGCCAGCACTGCGAGCATCCGCCCTGCGTGGATGTGTGCCCGACCAAGGCCTCCTTCGTGCGGCCGGACGGCATCGTGCTGGTGGACAAGCACACCTGCATTGGCTGCCGCTATTGCATGATGGCCTGCCCCTACAAGGCCCGCTCGTTCATTCACGAGCCCCTGACCGACCAGAAGCCGCACGCGCCAAGGGGCAAGGGCACGGTGGAGAGCTGCACCTTGTGCGTGCACAAGGTCGACCGTGGCGACGGGACCACCGCCTGCGTCGAGGCCTGCAACAAGGACGGTCACCGCGCGATGACTTTCGGCGACCTGAACGACCCGGACAGCGAGATCGCCCGCCGCCTGAAGGAACAGGGCAGCACGGCCATCCGCGCGGACCTGCGCCTGAACCCTGCGGTCCGCTACCAGGGCATCTGAACCGGATAGGAACGAAATGACACTGAAGACGCACTTCCGGGAAATCGAGGGCCGCAGTCCCCGCTATCTGCTACTGCTGGGCGGGTTGTTGGTGTTGGTCGCGCTCGGTCTGTTTGCGGCAGTCCTGAAGGGTACGTATGGTCACCACATCACCGGCATGAACAACCAGGTGGTCTGGGGCCTGCCCCACATTTTCGCGATCCTGCTGATCGTCGCCGCCTCCGGGGCGCTGAACGCCGCCTCATTCTCCTCGGTGTTCGGACGCGTCGCCTACAAGCCCCTGGCGAGACTGTCCGGGGTGCTGGCGATGACACTGCTGATCGGCGGCCTGGTGATCCTGGTGCTCGACCTCGGGCGTCCGGACCGGCTGGTGGTCGCGATGACCCACTACAACTTCAAGTCGATCTTCGCGTGGAACATCTTCCTGTATACCGGGTTCCTCGCCATTGTCGCGGTCTACCTCTGGTTCATGATCGAGAAGCGCATGAACCGCTACTCCACCATCGCAGGCTACACCGCCTTCATCTGGCGCCTGGTGCTGACCACCGGTACCGGTTCGATCTTCGGCTTCCTGGTCGCACGCGAGGCTTACGATGCCGCGATCCTGGCGCCGCTGTTCATCGCGATGTCCTTTTCGCTCGGGATGGCGGTCTTCATCCTGGTGACGATGGCGATGGCCGCCGGCACCGAGCGCCCGCTCGGTGACCTGATCCTGCGGCGCATGAAGAACCTGCTCGGGATCTTCGTTGCGGGCGTGCTCTACTTCGTGCTGGTCTACCACCTGACCAACCTCTACGCGACCCGGCTGCACGACGTGCAGGGGTTCATTCTGCTCAGTGGAGGCATCTACACCTTCCTGTTCTGGGTCGTGCAGGTGGGGATCGGCAGCATCGTGCCACTGGTGATGCTGTTCCACCCGGTGTGGAGCCAGTCGCGGCGGGTGATCGCAGCCGCGTCCGGGCTGGTGCTTGTAGGCGGCTTTGCACAGCTCTACGTGATCGTGATCGGCGGCCAGGCGTACCCGCTGGAGATGTTCCCGGGATACGAAATGAGCAGCACGTTCTACGACGGAGTCGTCGCGTCGTACACGCCGTCGATGGTCGAGCTGATGCTGGGTATCGGCGGTACGGCGTTCGCCTTCCTGCTGTTGGCAGTGGTGATCAAGTTCCTGCCGATCCTGCCGACCAGCCTCGCCGACGCGCAGGTCGACCCGCACGCCGCGCGCAGCACGGCCTCCGCGCAATCCGCCGCCGCCGGGGCATGACCCCGACGCCTGCCGTCATCGCGGCGGGATGAGCATGGGCCGCCTGCTCATCTCCGCCGCGCACAAGTCCTCGGGAAAGACCACCGTCAGCACCGGCCTGTGCGCCGCGCTCAAGGACCGGGGCCTCGGTGTGCAGCCGTTCAAAAAGGGTCCCGACTACATCGACCCGCTTTGGCTGGGCCGCGCGGCGGGTCGCCCCTGC
>PULL01000310.1 GCA_003550945.1 Thioalkalivibrio sp.
GCCGTCTGGCTCTGAATGGTCGCCTTCAGCTTGTTGCAAACGGGCAGGAAAAAGAGGTTCGCCGAGGCAATCCCGTAAATGGTCGCGACGAAGGCCGCGGCGATACCCGGGCCCAGCTTGTCGGGCTCGGCCAGATTCTGCATCACCGCCATCAGGCCCATCACCGCCCCGATGATTCCCAGCGTCGGCGCATAGATCCCCATGCTCTCGAAAACCTTTGCGGCCTGCAGGTCGAAGTGTTCGCGCGTGCTGAGTTCGACGTCGAGGATATTTCGGATGGTCTCGGGCTCGGTGCCGTCGACCAGCAGCTGGAGCCCCTTGCTGGAAAACGGGTCCGGCTCCTGTTCAGCCTGGGCCTCGAGGCCGAGCAGGCCCTCCTTGCGGGCGGTCTGGCTCCAGCCGACCAGTTTCTGAATGGCTTCTTCCGAGTCGAGTCGCGGCGCGGAGAAGATCCACGGCAACAGGCGCATCGCGTGCATGAACACCGGCATCTTGGCCTGGAGCAACGCGGCGGCAAACGTTCCCACCACGACGATGACGAAGGCGGCCCCGTTCCATAACGCTTCGACGCCACTTCCCTTGGCAATCGTACCCCCGATGATGGCGATCAGCGCCAGCAGCAGACCGATGAGAGTCAGGATGTCCATGATCCGCTTCCGTCAGCCCGCCCACCGGTCCACAACCGGATTGGAACCATCCACCCCGGCCTGCGCGCCATCACCGCTGCCTGTCGCTTCGCGAGTGCGGCCCCGCGATTCAGCGCGCTTGTGCACGGGTCATCTCCGTCCTGCGCGTTCCGGAACCCGCGCACCGGTCCAGTCGGTCATCCGCGCGCGCAGCCGGGTCAGCGCCTGCCCGTGCAGCTGGCAGACGCGCGATTCGGTGACACCGAGCACTTCGCCGATCTCGCGCAGATTCAGTTCATCGTCGTAGTACAGCGACATCACCAGTTTCTCCCGCTCCGGCAGCCGGTCCACCTCGCGCGCGAGCGCATCCCGGAAGTCCTGTTCCTGCAATCGCTGCAACGGATCCGGCTCGTTGCCCGGCAGGCGGTTCTCGCCTTCCGATTCCGGTTCGAAGACGTCCTCGAAACTGAGCACCCGGCTCGACACCGAATCGGCGACCATGCGCTGGTACTCTTCAATCTCCACTCCAAGTTCTTCGGCCACCTCGTGCGGCTGCGCCTCGCGCCCCTCGCGGTTCTCCACCAGCCGCACCGCCTCGCTGACCCGCCGGGCGTTGCGGTGAACCGAGCGCGGCGTCCAGTCGGAACGCCTGACTTCGTCGAGCATCGCCCCGCGTATGCGGATACCCGCATAGGTCTCGAAGCTCGCGCCCTGACTGGCGTCGTAGTGGCGCGCCGCTTCGAGCAGGCCCACCACCCCTGCCTGAATCAGGTCGTCGACCTGCACATCCGCCGGCAACCGCCCCAGCAGGTGGTAGGCGATCCGTTTGACCAGCGGCACATGCTTGTCCACCAGCCGGTTGCGATCCATGCTCTCGGTCGGATACATGGTCAGCCCTCGAACGTCGACCGTTCCGGGTCAGAGGAACCGGACCCCACCAGCCGCTCCACGAAGAATTCGATCTTCCCACTGCTTCCAACCGGTACAGGCCATGTATCGGCCTTGCGCGCCAATTCCTTGAATGCCTTGGCCGACGGGCTGCCCGGATAGGCATCGGTGACCGCCTTCTGGCGCTGCACCGACTTGCGCAGGTATTCGTCGTAGGGGACCGAGCCCGCGTGATCGAGGATCACGTCGAGGAAGCGGTCACACACGACGGTGAGCTTGCGAAACAGTGCACGGCCCTCCTCGGGCCCGCGCACCATGTTCGCCAGCACGCGAATGCGGGAGATGCCGTGGTCGCGGCTCAGCACCTTGATCAAGGCGTAGGCGTCGGTGATGGACGCGGGTTCGTCGCAGACCACCACCAGCACCTCCTGCACCGCGCGGCAGAAGCTGATCACGCTGTCGTGCAGTCCGGCCGCCGTGTCGACGATCAGCACGTCCAGGGGCCGCGTCATTTCGCTGAACGCACGGATGATGCCCACGTGCTCCGCCGGCTCCAGGTCCGCCATGCGCGCGACACCCGAGGCGGCGGGAACAATCGAGATCCCGGCCGGCCCCTCCACGAGGATCTCCTCGAGCCCGGCCTCGCCGTTCAGCACGTGCGAAAGGTTGCGCCGCGGCTGAAGCCCCAGAAGCACGTCGACGTTGGCCAACCCGAGATCCGCGTCCATCAGCATCACGTTCCGGCCGGCCTGTGCCATCGCGACCGACAGGTTCACCGAGACGTTGGTCTTGCCGACCCCCCCTTTTCCGCTGGCCACCGCGATCACGCGGACCGGGCGGTTGGCACTCGTCTGTCGCAGGCCGGCAGCCTGGTCTTCACGCTGATACATGATTTTCAGAACCCGGTTTGGGGAGGACCCGCCGATTGCCCGGTGCGGGCTCCTCCGAGGTTTCGGACGCCAATCCCACGGCCTGGTCCACCAGGCTCGCGGCGGAGGCCGGGCGCAGATCCTCCGGCACCCGCTGACCATCGCTCACGAACATCAGCGGCAGGCCTGCCGAACACAGCGCCGACAGCACCGGCCCGAGGCTCGCGGCCTCGTCCAGCTTGGTCAGCACGGTTCCGTCCAGACTCAGGCGCCCGAAGGAACGGAACGTCTCCTGAAGCACCGCCTGCTGGGTGGTGGCAGCCACCACGAGCAGCGTGCGCAGGCTTGGCAGCGCCGACAACCCTGCCATCTCCTCGGCGAGACGCAGGTCGCGCTGGCTCATGCCAGCGGTATCGACAAACACGCGCCGCTTCTCACCCAGCCCCATCAGGACATCCCCCAGTTCCTTGCCGGTCTGCGCCAGATACACCGGCACACCCAGGATCTGGCCGAAGGTCTGCAGTTGCCGATAGGCGCCGATCCGATGGGCATCAGTGGTCACCAGGGCCACCGACTGCGGCCCGTGACGCTGCACCTCACGCGCCGCAAGCTTCGCCACCGTGGTCGTCTTGCCCACACCGCTGGGGCCGACCAGCGCGATGATACCCTCCCCCTCCAGCCGCGTCTCGGGCGCGACGCGGATGCGGCCAACCAGTCGCGCCAGTGCTTCGCGCCACGAAGTCTCGCCGGCTTCCGTGTCGGACACATCAGCCGCGACGGCGCCGGCCAGACTGTCGTCGATGCCGAGCCCCTCGAGCCGGCGGATGATCTGCGCCCGCCCCGGCTCCCGGTGGCTGAGATCGTTCCAGGCCAGGTTGGCCAACTGACCTTCCAGCATCGAGCGCAGATGTTCGATCTCGCGCTGCATTGCGGCGAGGGTGGACTCCCGTTTGCGCGTGGCCTCGGACTTGGCCCGCGTCGACGCCGGGCGGCGTGCAGTCGACGTTTTCTTGCGCGGCTTGGCGGGTTGCGGTTTTTCGGGCTCCGCCTTGGGCGCCGGCACCGGCTTGCTCTTGGCTGCCGGCGCTGGATCCGGCTCCTGAACGGACCCGGCGTCGGGTTCGTGGGCAGCTTCGTGCGCATGGCCGGTGGCGGGCGCGTTCCGACTGAAGGCGGACTCGTCGTAGTCGATCGCGGTCACGAGTTCGACACCGCCTTCGACGCGACTGCTGGACAGGATCACCGCGTCGGGTCCCAGTTCGTCCCGCACCAGCCGGATCGCCTGGCGCATGTCGGGCGCGGAAAAGCGTCTGATCTTCATGATTCCAAACCGTTACAGGCCGTTGCATCGGATGCGCCGGTCAGGGAGCGCACGGTTGGGTGCAAGATTCGTGGTTCCGTGTCCCGCCGAGCCTGCTGCCATCCTGTCGCCATCTCTCTCCCCTCGTCCGCCGCCTGCTTGCTATTTGCGATCTTCCCGTCCCACCGTGGCCACCACGCGGATGCGCCGGGTGTCGGGGATCTCCGTGTAGGCCAGCACCTGCAGCCCACGCACCGCCGATCTCAGCCAGCGCGCCACCCAGGCCCGGATGTCCGGAGACACCACCAGCACCGTGGGTTCCCCCGCCATCTCCTGGCGCTGAGCCGCCTCGGCGATGGACTTCTGGAGCCGTTCGGCGAGTCCGGGCTCGATGCCCGGGCCGGTGCTGCCCGCCCCCTGCGACGACTTCTGCAAGATCTGTTCCAGAGACGGATCCAGCGCGATCAGCGGCAGTTCCGCCGCGGTTCCCACGATGTTCTGCACGATTGCGCGCGACAGCGCGACGCGCACGGCGGCCGTCAGAACGCCGGGATCCTGACTCTTGGCCCCGTGTTCCGCCAAGGTTTCGGCGATTGTGCGCATGTCGCGGATCGAGACCTGCTCCTCCAGCAGGTTCTGCATCACGCGCAGCACCACGCCCAGCCCGAGCGTCTTCGGCACCAGGTTCTCCACCAGTTTCGGCGACTGCCGCGCCAATGCGTCCAGCATGTGCTGCACTTCTTCGTGCCCGAGCAGCTTCTGCGCGTGTTCCTTCAGCGTCTGCGACAGGTGCGTCGCGACGACGGTACCGGCGTCCACGACCGTGTAGCCCAGGCCCTGCGCCTGCTCGCGCAAGGCCGGGTCGATCCAGACGGCGTCGAGCCCGAAGGTCGGATCCTTGGTCGGCGTGCCCTGGATCTCGC
>PULL01000216.1 GCA_003550945.1 Thioalkalivibrio sp.
CCATCGGCTCGCTGTATGCCCTGATCCCGGCGCTCTGGGGCAAGGAACGGATGTACTCGATCAAGGCCATCGAGTGGCATTTCTGGCTATCGACCATCGGTACCGTGATGTACATCGTCTCGATGTGGATCGCGGGCGTGATGCAGGGACTGATGTGGCGCGCGGTCAACCCGGATGGAACGCTGACCTACAGCTTCATCGAAACGCTGGTGCAGATGTATCCGTACTATCTGCTGCGCTTCGTGGGCGGCACCATCTTCTTCCTCGGCATGTTCATCATGGCCTGGAACGTCTGGAAGACCATCAGCGGGACCAAGCCGGTGGTGCACTCCGTGCCGCAAACCGCGCATTGATCTGGGGGAGAAAACGCCATGAGTCATGAAGTTGTTGAGAAAAACATCGGCCTGATGGTCGTGCTCATCATTCTGGTCATCAGCGTGGCCGGTCTCGTACAGATCGTCCCGCTGTTCTTCCTGACCAGCACTACCGAACCGATCGAGGGCATGGAGCCCTACACCGCGCTGCAACTGGAAGGCCGGGACGTGTACATCCGCGAGGGCTGCTACACCTGCCATTCGCAGATGATCCGGCCGTTCCGGGCGGAAACCGAACGCTACGGGCACTACTCGGTGGCGGGTGAATCCGTTTGGGATCACCCGTTCCAGTGGGGTTCCAAGCGCACGGGACCGGACCTCGCCCGTGTGGGAGGTCGCTACAGCGATGATTGGCACCGTCTGCATTTCATCGACCCGCGCGCCGTGGTGCCCGAGTCGAACATGCCGTCCTACGCCTTCCTCGAGCGCAAGGAGATCAATGCCGATCTCACGCCGCGCAAGATGCGGGCATTGCAGCGGCTTGGGGTGCCCTACACGGATGAGCAGATCGAAGCGGCTGCCGACGAGGTCCGCGGCAAGACGGAGATGGACGCCCTGATCGCGTATATGCAAGGGCTGGGTACCGCGCTCGCGCACTGGAGATGATGAATGAGCTTCGGCGTATTACATGGCCTGCTGACCCTGCTGGTGATGATCCTGTTCATCGGGATCGTCTGGTGGACGTTCAGCAGCAGGCAGAAGAAGCGCTTTGACGAAGCCGCCAATCTCCCGTTTGCGGACGACGAAGATCACCAGCCGGCCCGGAAGCGGTCGGACAAAGGAGATGAATGATGAATGAGTACGACATGAGTACCTTCTGGCACTGGTGGGTCGTGATTCTCACGCTCGCCAACATTGCCGGTATCTACTGGCTGATTCGGTGGACCGCCAAGAAGCGGCCCGGAGAGGTCGCCGAAGGCTCGGAAACGGGCCACAGCTGGGATGGCCTTAGCGAGTTCAACAACCCGCTGCCGCGATGGTGGCTGTACATGTTCTACCTTACCATCGTGTTCGCACTGATCTACCTGGTGCTGTACCCGGGGCTCGGACGCTTCGCAGGCATACTGGGCTGGCACTCGGGGAACATGCTGCACCTCGAGGACAGTCAGTACATGCGCGAGATGCAGCGAGCCGAAGACCGCTACCAGCCGATCTTCGCAGCCTGGGCCGAGCAGGATATCGCCACCCTGTCCCGCGACTCCGAAGCGGTGACCACGGGGCGCCGGCTCTACCTCAACTACTGCTCGATGTGCCACGGATCCGATGCGGGCGGTGCAACCGGCTTCCCGAGCCTGATCAATGGTGTCTGGCAATGGGGTGGCTCTGCGGATGCGATCCGTACCAGCATCGCGCAGGGACGCGTGGGGAACATGCCGGGCTTCGGCGCATCGCTCGGTGCGGAAGGGGTCGAAAACGTCGCGCATTACGTACTGCAACTCTCCGGCCGCGCGGATGCCGACGCCGCGAAGGCCGAGGCCGGCCAGCCCCAGTACCAGATGTTCTGTGCCGGCTGCCATGGGATGGATGGATCCGGCATGGCGATGCTGGGCGCACCCCCACTGACGGAAAACGCCTGGACGTACGGTGGCTCGCTGGCCGCGATCAAGTACACGATCGAGAACGGCCGCATGGGCGAGATGCCGGGGTTCCAGGAGTTTCTGGGAGAAGAGCGGGTGCACGTTCTGTCCGCGTACATCTATAGCCTTAATCCCGATTAACCTTTAGGCAGTTTAGCCAGGGCGGGCTACACTCACCGGTAGCCCGCCTTTTTTTTCCCCCGCTATACCCCCCTACACCGAGTCGCACCATGTCTGAATCCGGAACGAATCGCAGCAGAAAGAGCACGGCCACCCCGGCAGAAGGCCTCGACACGGACTTCTACGCCAAGCACGAGAAGATCTATCCGCGGCAGGTCCACGGCCTGTTCGCAAAACTGCGGGTTACGGCATTGCTGGTTCTGCTCGGCATCTACTACGGCCTGCCCTGGATACAGTGGGAGGGCCGCCAGGCGGTGCTGCTCGACCTGCCCGAGCGCAAGTTCCACTTCTTCGGCCTGACCTTCTGGCCGCAGGACTTCTTCCTGCTCGCGGTGCTGCTGGTCATCGCCGCACTGTCGCTGTTCTTCTTTACCGCGCTGGCCGGGCGGCTCTGGTGCGGTTACGCATGCCCGCAGACAGTCTGGACCGAGGCCTTCCTGCGCATCGAGCGCTGGTTCGAGGGCGACCGCGCGAAGCAGATGAAGCTGGACAAGGCACCCTGGACGAAGGAGAAAATCCTGCGCAAGACCGGCAAGCACACGGTCTGGATCCTGTTCGCGCTGTTCACGGGTCTGACCTTCGTCGGATATTTCGTGCCCATTGCCGATCTGATTCCACGTTTCTTCACCCTGAACACCGGTGGCTGGGAAACGTTCTGGATTCTGTTCTACGGTTTTGCAACCTGGGGCAACGCGGGCTTCATGCGCGAACAGGTTTGCATCTACATGTGCCCCTACGCGCGTTTCCAGAGCGCAATGTTCGACAAGGACACGCTGATCATCTCCTACGACGAGGAGCGCGGCGAACCCCGCGGTCCTCGCAAGCGCGGGACCGATTACAAGGCCAAGGGCCTTGGAGACTGCATCGAGTGCACGCTTTGCGTGCAGGTGTGCCCCACCGGCATCGACATTCGCGATGGCCTGCAGTACCAGTGCATCGGCTGCTCGGCCTGCGTTGATGTCTGCGACGAAGTGATGGACAAGATGGGCTACCCAAGGGGGCTGGTGCGCTATACCACGGAGAACGCGATGGCGGGCAAACCCGCCAAGGTGCTGCGTCCGCGCGTGTTTCTGTACGGCACCCTGCTTCTGGTGCTGCTGGCCGGCTTCGTTTACGGTGTCTCCGCACGCAGCGAAGTGGGTATCGACGTGATCCGCGACCGCAATGTACTCTACCGAGAGATGCCCGATGGCCAGGTCGAGAACGTCTACACGCTGAAGCTGACCAACCGCGCGAACACCGAGCGCCACTTTGAACTCAGCATTTCAGGGCTGGAGGGCGCGCAACTGGCCTGGCAGCAGGGTGACTATGTCGCGGTTCCCGCTGGGCGCGTGATCGAGTTCCCGATCACCGTGCGCATGGACCCCTTCCAGTTGACGTCACCGAGCAGCGAGGTCATCTTCCACGCTCGGGTCGTCGATCAGCCCGAGATCGCCAACGAACGCTCCAGCCGTTTCGTCGGCCCGCTACGTTGAACGTTTCAGTTTGAGGATCTGCATCCATGCGCTATCCCCGTGAAGACACCGTACCCTGGTACAAGCAGTTCTGGCCGTGGTTCGTGATCACCCCGCCGCTGGTTGGAATCATGCTGGGCGTGCTACTGGTCACCGCTGCAACCTACGACCCGGATGGCCTGGTGATCGGCGACTATTCGAAGGAAGGCCGCGGAATCAATCAGAGCATCGCGCGGGCGCAGTTCGCGATGCAGCTCGGCCTGGCTGCCGATGTTCAGATCGAGGGCGAGCAGGTCGTCGTGCTGCTCAAGAGCAACCCGATCATTCCGCCGCAGGAACTCGAACTCCGGTTCGTGCACCCGACCCGCGATCAGTTCGACCAGAAGCTCGTGCTTACCCACGATCCGGTCCGCAACCGCTACTACGCGGATATCGAAGCGCTCGAAACCGCGAAGTGGTACGTGTACATCGAGCCGATGGATGGCGCGTGGCGACTCCGTGGGCGCATGGCCGACTTCGACGCCCCGGACATCCGTCTCGAGCCAAGCGCCTGACGGGGCCGTTTCGCGAGGATCAGACCCCGCCCGAAGCGGGGTCTGGTCCATTCGCGGCAGAGCCCAACAGCCACGGACACCCCCGATGCAAGCAAACCCGATCTTCGACGCCGATCTGATCCGTCGCTACGACAAGGCTGGCCCACGCTACACGTCCTACCCAACGGCGGTGCAGTTTCACGCTGGGTTCGACGAAGCGCAGTACCGGCAGCAGGCGGCCATCAGCAATGCGCGCGGCGGACCGCTTTCTCTGTATTTCCATATCCCGTTCTGCGATACCGTCTGCTTCTACTGTGCCTGCAACAAGGTGGCGACGAAGGATCGAACCAAGGCCCAGCCCTACCTCGACGACGTCTACCGCGAGATGGCGCTGCAGGCGTCCCTGTTCGACGATGGGCGCCCGGTCGAGCAACTGCACTGGGGTGGCGGCACGCCGACTTTTCTGAGCCTGGACCAGATGC
>PULL01000222.1 GCA_003550945.1 Thioalkalivibrio sp.
TCTCGATCTTCTACCGGAAGATCGACGCCGAAGAGGCGAACATCTCGAGGTTCACGTCAAACCGCTACGGGGTGAATGTGACCTACGGCATCCCGTTCTCGGAATTCGACACCCTGAACATCCGGCCGGGCTACGAGAACGTCGAGATCCTGACCGTCGCAACCAGTCCGGTGGAAATCACCGACTTCATTGACAGGGAAGGGGATCGGTACAACATCTTTTCGACCGAGGTCTCCTATACCCATGACACCCGCGACCGGGTGATCTTCGCGTCCTCCGGCCGCCGGCACCGCATCGGCGCAGACGTGGCTTTGCCCGGGAGCGACCTCCAGTACTACCGTTTGACGTACAGCGGCCAGGAGCTGTTCAAGCTCTCCGATACCTATTCGCTCAGCCTGTCGCTGGGACTGGGCTACGGGGAGGGCTACGGTGGCACGGAGACGCTGCCGTTCTTCGAAAACTTCTTCGCAGGCGGCATCCGTTCGGTGCGCGGTTTTGCGGACAACAGCCTCGGCCCGTTAGACAGCAACAGGGATCCCTTCGGTGGCGCCTTCCGCACGACGACATCGGCGGAACTTTACTTCCCGATGCCGCTCGCAGCAGATAACCAATCGGTGCGCATGAGCGCCTTCGTCGATGCTGGCCAGGTGTACGAAAGTTTCAGCGACTTCGACGCCGACGAACTCCGGGTCGGCGCGGGTCTGGCGCTGACCTGGATGTCCCCGGTGGGTCCGCTGAGCTTCAGCTACGCGACGCCGCTGCGCGACAAGCCAGGCGATGACACCCAGAGCCTGCAGTTCCTCCTCGGGGCGGGATTCTGATCCTCGTGGAGCCGCGAACCAACGCGACCACCCCGCAGTCAGGAGGGGGCATGAAGAAATTTTCTGGAATGCTTTGCACAGCGCTGGCCGTAGGCGTGATGCTGTGGCCGGGTGCGCTGGCCGCGCAGAACGTCGCGTTCGTGAACATGAACAGCATCCTCGAGGACTCCCCGCAGGCCGCGAAGGCGATGGAGGAACTGGAACGGGAGTTCTCGCCGCGCGACTCGCAGCTGGTCACGGAACGGGAGGAATTGCAGCGGCTTCGGGATCGGCTCGAGCGTGAAGGAGACCTGATGACCGCCACCCAGCGTGCGGATCTCGAACGGCAGTTCACCTCGCGTTCGCGCGAATTCCGCAGGGCGCAGGAGAGCTTCACCGAGGATCTGAACGTCCGTCGCAACGAAGAGCTCGCCAAGCTGCAGCGACTGATCAATGATTCGATCATCGAGCTTGCCCGCGATCGCAACATCGACCTGATCCTGACCGAACGCAACGTGCTCTATGCGAGCGACCGCATCGACATTACCGACGACATCATCGCGGTGATGCAGCGCCTGCGCTGACCGCGCAGCTTACCTTTCGTAAACGACCGCTCGTTTTCGAGTCATTGGGCGATTGTTTCGGGCGAATGCGCAAACAGCCGGCATGCCGTTATACTCTGGCGACCCTGGTTCGCGGGTCAGGTCACGCCTCGTAGGTCGGCTCCATCCAGGGTCCGGAGCGCGAAAAGCTGGAACGTCCCATGCAGGCATCGGCCTGCGCGGGGGCGGCTCCGCCGGGGCCGTGGACCGCCGTGGCGCCTCTCGCGTACGGGCGGGCGCGGTTTCGTCGGGCCAGCGCGGTGGGCTGCCAGACCTCATTCGATTGACGGGAAAAAGGATCGCCAAGTGGAAGGTTTGAGCGTTCAGGAAGTGATGCGTTACCTGCCGCATCGATATCCTTTTCTTCTTGTCGACCGCGTGGTCGATTACGAGCCGGGGCGCTACCTCGAGGCCCTGAAGAACGTCAGTATCAACGAACCATTTTTCCAGGGACATTTCCCGATCAAGCCGGTAATGCCGGGCGTGCTGATCCTCGAGGCACTGGCGCAGGCCACCGGCTTGCTCGCGTTCAAGACCGAGGAGCACCGCGGCATCAATCAGGACAAGAAGCAGCTGTACCTGTTCGTCGGAATCGACCAGGCGCGGTTCCGGCGCCAGGTGGAGCCGGGCGACCAGCTGCGTCTGCGGGTCGAGCACGTCAGAACCGTGCGCGGCATCTGGCGCTTCACCGCGGAAGCACGGGTTGGCGAGGCGGTGTGTTGCACCGCTGACCTGATGTGCGCGGGCAAGGAAATCGATTCGTGATAGACCCCCGGGCCGACGTTCACCCGAGCGCTGAGATCGACGCATCGGCGACGATCGGTCCGTTCTCGGTGATCGGCCCGAACGTGCGCATCGGTGCCGACACCTGGATTGGCCCGCACGTGGTGATCCAGGGTCCCACGGAGATCGGGCGTGAGAACCGCATTTACCAGTTCGCGTCCATTGGCGAGGCGCCGCAGGATCGTAGCTATCGCGGCGAACCCACGCGCCTGGTAATCGGGGACCGCAACGTAATCCGCGAATCGGTCACGCTTAGCCGCGGAACGGAGAGGGGGCGCGGCGAGACCGTGATCGGTCACGACAACATGATCATGGCCTACGTGCACATCGCCCACGACTGCGTGATCGGCAATCACATCACGTTTGCGAACGCCGCGTCGCTCGCAGGGCACGTGGAGATCCACGATCACTGCACGCTCGGCGGTTTCACGCTGGTGCACCAGTTCTGTCGGGTCGGCACGCAGGCCTTCACCAGCATGGGTGCGGCGCTGAACCGGGACATGCCCCCCTATTGCCTCGCCAGTGGCAATTACGCGCGGCTGATCGGGATCAACAAGGTGGGGTTGCGTCGCAAGGGGTTCAGCGACGAAAGCGTGAATGCATTGCACCGGGCCTTTGTCGATGTGCTGCGGGGGCGGGGTGACCGAAAGGCCCGCATCGAGGCCCTGCTTGCCGAGACCAGGGTTCCGGAGGTCCGGGTGTTACTCGAGTTCATCCAGACCAGTGAGCGCGGCGTTCTGCGGGCCGGGCGGGATTGACTTCCGAGCCCTGCGGTCGGCGCGGTTGGAAGCGCATGCTCCCTGTTTTTTTGCGCCTGATTCCTTGGGACGGGTCCGAATACCGCGCCCGCATCAGGCCCGTCCGCGGCGGTTGGCCTCGCTGATACCCGATTCTTTCCGTACGGCTCCAACACCAATGCCCCGCATGCGCCGCAAGTCCGACCTGCCAACGCGCATCTGCGCCCATTGCGGCCTGCCATTCACCTGGCGGCGCAAATGGCGGGACAACTGGGACGAGGTCCGCTACTGCTCCGAGCGCTGCCGCAGGGCGAGCCGTTCCAGGGCGGCAGTGATCTCCCGATCATGAGCATCCTACGCGTGGTTCTCGGCGATCAGCTGAGCCGCGATATCAGCGCGCTGGACGGGCTGGACGCCGCGCGCGACGTGGTACTGATGGTCGAAGTCCGCGAAGAGACCACCTACGTGCGCCATCACCGTCAGAAGATCGTATTGATCCTCTCGGCGATGCGGCATTTTGCCGAAGACTTGGGTGCCGAGGGGATCACCGTTGATTATGTGCGGCTCGATGCCCCGAACAATACCGGCTCCTTTGGCGGTGAGCTGCGGCGGGCCCTGGAGCGACACGCGGTCGAGCGTGTGGTCGTGACCGAGCCGGGCGAATGGCGGGTGCTCGAGATGATGCGTGGCTGGGAAAAGGCACTCGGCATCCCGGTCGAAATCCGCGAAGACAGCCGTTTCCTGTGCAGCCACGCGCGCTTCCGCCGCTGGGCGCAGGGCCGCAGCAATCTGCGCATGGAATTCTTCTACCGTGAGATGCGCCGCGATACGGGCTGGCTGATGCGCGACGGACAGCCGGAGGGTGGGCGCTGGAACTACGACGCCGAGAATCGCAAGGCGCTTCCGCCGGACCTGCGGGCCCCCGGGCGTCGGCGGTTTCGGCCCGACGCAATCACGACCGAAGTGATGGCGCTGGTACGGGATCGGTTCACGGAGCACTTCGGTGATCTCGAGTCCTTTGGCTGGGCGGTGACGCGCGCGGACGCGCTTGCGGCGCTCGACGAATTCGTGTCCGAATGTCTGCCGCGTTTTGGCGACTACCAGGACGCGATGCGCGACGGTGACGACTTCGTGTTTCACGCCACGCTCTCGCCCTATCTGAACACCGGCCTGCTCTCGCCGCGCGAGGTTTGCGAGGCCGCGCTGGACGCCTGGCGCGAGGGGAGGGCGCCGCTGGCGGCCGTCGAGGGCTTTGTGCGGCAGATCCTTGGCTGGCGGGAGTACGTGCGCGGGCTGTACTGGCTGCGGATGCCCGGCTATGCGAACAGCAACTTTCTCGATGCCCAGCGGCCGTTGCCCGCGTTCTACTGGACCGCTGAAACCGGGATGCGCTGCCTGCGCTCGACGGTGGAGGCTACGCGCCGCAACGCCTACGCGCACCACATCCAGCGTTTGATGATCACCGGCAACTTCGCGCTGCTGGCCGGGATCGCGCCGGCCGAGGTGGAGGAATGGTACCTGGCGGTGTACGCGGATGCCTTCGAGTGGGTGGAGCTGCCGAACACGCACGGGATGGCCCTGCACGCCGACGGCGGGATCCTGGGGTCGAAGCCCTATGCCGCGTCCGGCGCCTACATCGATCGCATGTCCGATTACTGTGCCGGTTGCGCCTACA
>PULL01000160.1 GCA_003550945.1 Thioalkalivibrio sp.
CGTCGAGTCCGACAATCTCGCTGCGCTGGTGGACAAGCCGCTGGCAGTGCTGTTCGAAGACACGGGTTGCATCGCCTGCGATGCATTGCACGACGGTCACCTCGCGAACCCGGAGATCCAGTCGATCCTCGAAGACCTGACGGTGGTGCGTCTCGACGCGCGATCCGATGCTCCCCTGGTCGACCCGCAGGGCAACCCCACCACGCCGCGGGAGTGGGCAGAGTCGCTGGGCATCGAGTACCGGCCGAGTTTCGTGCTGTTCGACCGTGGCGACGAGGTCCTGCGCATCGACGCGATGCTCTACAGCTTCCACTTCGGGGCCTTGCTGGAATATGTCGCGGGTCGCCACTTCGAACAGTATCCGGGGGATCCCTGGACCTTCGTGAATGTGCGTATGGCCGAACTCACCTCGATGGGCGAGGACGTGTACATCGTCGATGAATAGGTCGGGAACCCGAATGCGAAAGCGCCCTGCCGACCCTTGAGTTCCTGCCAGCCGACGCTGCCACTTGTCGTGGCCAGGTGGCTCCGGCGGCTTTCGCCGGTCGCCGTCGCTGCAATCGCAGCGTTCGCAGGGTGGGGCTGCAGCGCGCTGCCGGAGCGCCCGCTCACGCAGCCCGAAGCGTGCCAGGCGATGCTGACGGACCTCGATCGCGCAATCCAGGTCGAGACCCACTTCGACCCGACCCTGCGCCGCATCGATGGCTGGCCGCTGCTGCGAACGAACCGCTTTCTTGCGAGCTTCTCCTACGATGATCTCCAGGCCGACGCGCAAGCGGCCTGGCTCGACCACGCCTTCGATCTCGGCCGGAAAGCCTATGTCACCGAGTTTGCGCGGCTGACCCAAAGTACCCGCCTGGCCCTCGAAGCCCGCCATGGCTTCGATGATCTCGCGATGAAACTCAGCTCGTGCTTTGCCCGCAGCCCGGCGCCGGAAGCCCTGCCTGCCTCCGCCTACCGGGTGCCGGACAACTACAACAGCGCGGCCCGGGTACTCGGCCTGTATCCTGTCACCGCCCTGGTTGCGAGCGGCTTCATCGCCCGTTACCGACAGGAAATGACCATGCGCTACCTAGCGGGACGCGCCACCCGCTTTGACCGCCAGATCGTCTACGAAGGACCCGACGCCACGAGTTCATCCAAACCCCTGCCGCTCCCGCTGCCCACCGACCGTCTCGGAGTGCCCCAGCTTTCCAACGAAGAATGGGACGCCTTGTTCAGGAGGTTCGCGCCCCAGGTGATCGTGGAACAGCGCTCGGACGCTGATCGCATCGGTACGCCCGTCCGCGATCCAGAGGATCGTATACAGATCGACCCCGCGCGACCGACCGTCTTCACCTTCCCGAGTTACACCCGCCTCGGCTCCCGGAACCTGCTTCAGCTGAATTACGCTCTCTGGTTCCCGGAGCGCCCACCGGAGCGCCGACTGGACCTCTATGCGGGCGAACTCAGCGGTGTCCTCTGGCGGGTGACCCTGGACCACGAGCTCCGCCCCGTGCTCTACGACAGCATTCACCAGTGCGGCTGCTACCACAAACTCTTCCTGCCCGCCGGCAGCCGAATCGACCTCGAAGGCATCAACGGCGAGCGACCACTGGTGTTTGCGCTCTCTCCAAACCTAAGTGACGATCGCGGACTGCGACTGCGTCTGGAAGGGGGCACCCATTACATCATCGATGTCGCCGAGGCCTTTCCGGCCACAAGCGCAGAACGCTACGTCCTCGAGGACTACGCCTTCCAGCTACAGCTGCCGGGAGCGGGCACGGGCGCGGAATCAGCCCAAAGCCTGTTTGGACCCACGGGAGTCGTACAGCAGTCCCGCCGCCCTGAGCGGTTCTTTTTCTGGCCGCTCGGCGTTTCCTCTGCGGGAGCGATGCGCCAGCACGGGCTGCACGCGATCGCTTTCGTGGGACGCCGGCACTTCGATGATCCGGACCTGCTGATGACGCTGGGGTTTGCGTTCGATCCTCGGTAACGGAGACACGTGATCTGCGGGTGGCTCAGTTCGGCCTGTGCCTGCGGTCGCTTCCCCGGGTTGCAGCGCCTGGGTAACAGCACGTTCGAGCCGCGATGCGTGCGCAAAAAAATGGGCTGCTATCGGGACCGTCGGGTCGCTCCCTAAGGGGTGAATCTGTCAAGATCGAGCCGGAAACAATCCGGATCATGAAGGTCGCGCGCGACGATGTGGGTGCACATTCTCTGGTTCGTCCTCGGCCTCACCGTGCTGGTGGTGGGAGCCGAATCGCTGGTGCGCGGAGCTTCGCGGCTGGCGGGTTCGGTCGGGATATCGCCGCTGGTGATCGGCCTGACCGTGGTCGCGTTTGGAACGTCCACGCCGGAGATGGCGGTTTCCGTGCACGCTTCACTCGCCGGCACCCCGGACATCGCAATCGGCAACGTGATCGGCAGCAATATCGCCAACGTGCTGCTGATCCTCGGCATGTCGGCCGTGATCATTCCGCTGCTGGTCAGCGAGCAGGTGATCCGCCAGGAGATCCCCGTGATGATCGCCGCGACAGTGCTGCTGATCGTGCTGGCGCTGGACGGGCGCATCAGCCGGATCGACGCCGGCATCCTGTTTACACTGGTGATCGTCTACACCGTCTTCCTGATCCTGCAGTCGCGTCGCTCTTCCCGCGTCGCCGCTAACACGCCCGACGCCGGGCGGCCTCAGCAATCCCAGTGGGATCGGCACTGGGGCGTACAGCTCCTGCTGATCGTGGTCGGCCTCGCCGCGCTGGTGCTCGGATCGCGCTGGTTGGTGGAATCCGCCGTGGTCTTCGCACGGTTCCTCGGAATCAGCGAACTCGTGGTCGGCCTGACCATCGTCGCGGTGGGCACCTCGCTGCCGGAAGTCGCGACCTCGGCGCTCGCGGCGCTGCGCGGCGAACGAGACATCGCGATAGGCAACGTGATCGGCAGCAACCTGTTCAACATCCTCGCCGTGCTCGGAGTCACGGGACTGGTCTCGACCCACGGCATCCCGGTCGCGGAAGCTGCGCGCAACTTCGACCTCTGGGTGATGCTGGCGGTGGCGGTGGCCTGCCTACCGATCATGCTCACCGGGCGCGAGATCGCCCGCTGGGAGGGCGCGGTCTTCCTCGGCTATTACGCCGCCTACACTGCTTACCTGGTGCTCGCGGCACAGCATCACACCGCCCTGCCCGCCTATTCGCTGGTGATGCTTGGTTTCGTGCTGCCGATCACCCTCCTGACCATCGCAGTGAGCGTGGTGAACCATGGCCGTCGTGGCAGCCACAGACCCGGACCCGGCCCATGAACCCGGAACACTCGGTGCCAAGCAGGCGACGCATCCCGGACGAACGGCAACGGGCGACGTACACCGCGCCAGACTATTGACGCGACCCGCCGGTTGCCGGTGTCAGCGGCGGTTTCCTGCCGCCCCGATGAATCCATGCACTCCAACCCCCCAAGGGAAGCGCGACCCGCAGGAGTGTCTCAGTATGCGCATTAGATAGACGGCCTAGGTCACTGTTTTAGCGATTGCCTCGCGGCCGAAACATCAGGTAACACCTCGCTGATCAAGGCTCCCGTTCGTGGCGCACACCCACCGAATCACCCGACTCAGCCCTTCGCACACCTCGCTGGCACGCCCCCTGCATGTTTGCTGATCGAAGACGATCTTCGCGGGGTTTGCGATGCGCAGGAAAATCTATTTTGCTCTCACGCTGCTGGGCACGCTGTCGGCCGCGGTGCTGCTCTGGGTCAGCCTCGGGCTGAGCGGCATCAACCTGCCGGGACTGATGCTGGTGCTCGGTGGGACCTTCTTGGCCTCGGTGATCGGGCACTCCCCCGGGCCGGTGCTGAACCTGCTGCGCCGCCTGCCCTCGCTGTTCCGGGACACGCAGCGGCCCACGGCAGTGGACTACAAGCCGTTCCTGCACATTGCCGAGCGTTACCGGCGGGGCGACGTGCGCGGTGCCGAGCAAGCGGCGACGGCAATCCAGGATCCTTTCCTGCGGGGCGGCACGCGGCTGGCGCTCGACCCTCACAACGGCGACGAACTGGGCCGAATGCTTCAGTGGCGCATCCGGCAGCAAAAGGAGGAAGACAGCCGAGACATCCGCATCCTCAAGACCATGGCCACGTTCGCGCCCGCCTTCGGCATGCTCGGCACACTGTTTGGCCTGGTCGCGATGCTTGGGAGCCTCGGCGAGTCCGGCCTGGAGTACATCGGCATGGCGATGGGCTTCGCGCTGATGAGCACCCTTTATGGCCTGCTGATCGCGAACCTCGTGTTCCGCCCGCTCGCACTGAAGCTCGAAGACCGCTCCCGACAGCAGTTGCTGCACATGAACCTGCTGGTCGACGCCATCATGATGCTCTACGAGCGTCAGCACCCGGTGCTGATCGGCGAATTCATGAGCGCCGCGAAACCTGACCTCGAACCCGGCGCGGATCGGCCCAAGGGCCGTCGGTCGATGTCACTGCAGGGAATGCGCGCGTGACTGGAAAGGTACTGCTGGCTCGGCAGCCGGACTGGCGAACCCGACAGCGCCTTGCGTCCGCGGCAACCAGCCCGCCC
>PULL01000324.1 GCA_003550945.1 Thioalkalivibrio sp.
CGGTGGCCGTCTGCGCGTGGATCAGGTCGGCCACCGCCTCGGCCTGGGCGAGGTCCATGCGGCCGTTCAGGTACGCGCGTTCGGTGAACTCCCCGGGCCGGGCCAGCCGCGCACCCAGCCCGCGGGCAGCGTTGACCAGCTGCTGCAACAGCACGGGACTGCCGTGCCCCTGCAGCTCGACCACGTCCTCGCCGGTATAGGAGTGCGGACCCGGGAAGAGGATCACGATGCCATCGTCGATGACCGCGCCGTCCGCGTTGCGCAACCGTCGGTGGGTCGCCAGGCGCGGCCGGAATGCGCGACCCGCGATGGACTCGGCAATCGCAACCGCGCGCGGCCCCGACAGCCGCACCACCCCGATACCGCCAACGCCGGGCGGGGTTGCCAGCGCGACGATCGTGTCCGTGCCGGCGGTCAAGGCCTCAGTTCTTCTTCGCGGCCTCGGCCTCGATCCTGCGTGTGATCACGTACTGCTGCCCGATCGAGAAGAGGTTGTTGGTGAACCAGTAGAGCACCAGACCCGCCGGGAAGAACGCGAAGAAGACCGTGAACACCACCGGCAATGCCATGAAGATCTTCTGCTGGATCGGATCCATCGGCGGCGGGTTCAGCTTGTACTGGATGAACATCGTCAGGCCCATCAGTACCGGCAGGATGAAGAACGGGTCGCGGGTGGAGAGATCCTGGATCCAGAGGATCCAGGGCGCCTGGCGCAGTTCCACGCTCTCGAGCAATACCCAGAACAGCGCGATGAACACCGGTATCTGCACCAGGATCGGCAGGCAGCCGCCGAGCGGGTTGATCTTCTCCTTCTTGTAGAGCTCCATCAGCGCCTGGTTCATGCGCTGCTTGTCGTCCTTGTAGCGCTCCTTCATCGCCTGCAGCTTCGGCGCCACCGCGCGCATCTTCGCCATCGAGCGGTAGCTGGTCGCCGACAGGTGGAAGAACGCCAGCTTGATCAGGATCGTCAGGATGATGATCGACCAGCCCCAGTTGCCCACGAAGTCGTTGATCACCCGCAGCAGCCAGAAAAGCGGCTTGGCGAGGAAGGTGAAGATCCCGTAATCCACCGTGAGCTCGAGGCCCTGCGCGATCTCGCGCAGCTCGGCCTGGGTCTTCGGACCGATCCACAAGCGGGTGGACAGCACGCCCGATTCGCCCGGCGCCACGTTCAGCGACTCGGCGGAGTGCAGCCCGATCAGGTAATCGGTGCGGCCCGCCACACCCGGCACGGCCCGCGCATACATCACGTTGATCTCGTCCTCATCGGGGATCCACGCGGACATGAAGTAGTGCTCGATCACCGAGATCCAGCCGCCATCCAGGCGCTGCTCCATCGGCGAGCCCTCGAAGGACTCGAAGCGTTCCTTGTTGTAGCGGCCGTCGAACCAGGCGGCACCGGTGAAGGTGTACAGGAAGAAATCGGCCCGCGGCGGGGTTGGCCCGTGCCGCAGCTGGCGGTATTGGCGCCCGACCCAGGGCGTGTCGCCGAGGTTCTCGATCCGGTGCTCGACCTCGACCAGGTGCGTGCCGCGCTGGAACACGTAGGTCTTCGTCACGCGAACGGTCCCGTCCTCGGAGGTCCAGGTCATCGGCACGCGCAGCGTATCCGCGCCACCCATGTCGAAGCGGTCGGACTCAGCCCGGAAGACCGCGTGGTGGGAAGGCGCGCGCGCGGCGCCGTCGACACCGGCAATGCGATCATGCGTGAGACCGCTCTGCGCGACATAGCCGCGAAGCCGCTGGTCGAACAGCCGCACCGGGGTGTCGGGGTCGCGCGGATCGACCGGGAAGGCCAGCAGGTCCGCCTGCGTGATGGTGCCGCCGCGGGTGTCGATGCGAAGATCGAGCAGGTCGGTGCGAACGCTGATCCAGTCCTGCACCGGTTCCGGCACGATCTGCGGCGGCGCGGTGGGATCGGTCGGGTCGGGCTCGAACACCGGGGCCTCCGGGACGTCCTCGGGCCGCTCCGGCGGGGCGTCCAGCTCGACCTCGGGCGTCGGGTCCACGGTCGGACGCGGGCCATAGTCCGCGTTCCACGCCTGCCACATCAGGAACAGGATGAAGACCAGGGACAGCCAGAGGATCGGGCGGAGATTTTCCATGGGTTCGGTTATTTCCGGAGATCGTGGGTCGGGTGCTTCTCGGGCACGGGATCGTAACCGCCCTCGGCCCAGGGGTGGCAGCGGGAGATCCGCTTCACGCCCAGCCAAAGGCCGTGCGCCGCGCCGTGGCGGGTGATGGCCTCGGCCGTGTATTCGGAGCAGGTTGGATGATACCGGCAGTGCGGGGCCATGAATGGCGAAATCGCGTACTGATAGACGCGAATCGGAAACAGAAACAGCGCACGCATCATGTCACTTTCTCCAGCAACCCCTCGAGTTCGGCCCTGAGTTCGGCGCGGTCGGCTCCGCTTGCGCCCGCGCGGGAAAGCACGATGATATCGACCAGCGGGAGTGAATGTCTCCGTATCCGGAACGCCTCGCGGGCCATCCGCTTCAGCCGGTTGCGTGCGACTGCACGGCGCGCATGCTTCCTGGAGATGGCGAGGCCGAGCCGGGCGGACTCTGCTGGCGGATCCTGGGGCCGGTACAGCAGCATGAACCAAGTACCCGGAATGCGCCGCGCGCGCGCGAAAACCCGCTGATACTCGGGGCCGGCGAGCAGCCTGGCGGAACGCGGGAAGCCTGGTGCCGGTGCCTGCCCCGCAGCGGTCATCGGTCCGGCGACCGCTGCGTCGATCGGGCGGGCACGCCGAAGCGGCCGGTTACGGGCAGAGGCGCTTGCGGCCCTTCGCGCGGCGGGCGTTCAGGACCTTGCGGCCGGCGCGGGTCGACATGCGCGCGCGAAAGCCATGGGTCCGGGCACGGTGGAGTTGGCTGGGCTGGAATGTCCGCTTCATGGCGAGGGTTCCGGGATGAAAAACTTAAGGGGCGCTGAAAACTACCTGCGGGGGCTTGGAAAGTCAATCCCGTGGCCGCCTTCTCGGGCGTTTCCGGCGCTGCCCCGGAGGCCCGGCCAGGACCCTCAGTGGCGGTGGGGTATCTCTCCTTCGGTCGATGGCACCGCCCCGCGCGATCGGCGTAGACTTGAGGGTCCCGTTTCCCGCCACCGGAGCCCCGCGTGCCTGCAAACACCCTGTGGACAGCCTGCCTGGACCGCTTGCAGAACAAGCTCTCCGAGCAGCAGCTGAACACCTGGTTGAGACCGCTGCACGCCCAGGAAGAGGATGGTCACCTGCGCCTGCTGGCGCCGAACCAGTTCGTGTTCGAGCACGTGCGCGATCATCTCCTGCCGGCGATCAAGGGCACGGTGAGCGAGCTGGGCCAAGGGCAACAGGCCTACCAGGTCGCGCTGGGGATCGGCGGAGCGGAGGCAGGCCTGCCGGTGGAAAAGCCGCGCCCATCGAAGGCGAGCGCGGCGGTTCGCCCCGGCGCGGCCGTTTCGAACCTGAACCCGGCGTTCACCTTCGAAACCTTCGTCGAAGGCAAATCGAACCAGTTGGCCCGCGCGGCCAGCCTGCAGGTGGCCGCAAATCCCGGTGTCGCGTACAACCCGCTGTTCATCTACGGTTCGGTCGGGTTGGGCAAGACCCACCTGATGCACGCGATCGGACACCGCATCCTCGATCGGATCCCCGACGGGCGGATCATCTATCTGCACTCCGAGCGTTTCGTTGCCGACATGATCAAGGCGTTGCAACACAACGCGATCGACGATTTCAAGCAGCACTACCGCACCGCGGACGCGCTCCTGATCGACGACATCCAGTTCTTCGCTGGCAAGGAGCGGTCCCAGGAGGAATTCTTTCATACATTCAATGCGTTACTCGAGGGCCAGCAGCAGATCATCCTGACCTCCGACCGCTATCCAAAGGAGGTCGAGGGCCTGGAGGAGCGGCTCCGGTCGCGCTTCGGGTGGGGCCTGACCATCGCGATCGAACCGCCGGAGTTGGAAACGCGGGTTGCGATTCTGCAGCGCAAGGCAGAGCAGTCCGGGGTCGAACTGCCGAGCGAGGTCGCCTTCTTCATGGCCAAGCGCATCCGCTCGAACGTGCGCGAGCTCGAGGGCTCGCTGCGCCGGGTGATTGCGAACGCGCATTTCACCGGCAAGGCGATTACCGTGGAATTTGCGCGCGACGCGCTGCGCGACCTGCTGGCCGTGCAGAGCAAACTGGTTACGCTGGAAAACATCCAGAAGACGGTCGCCGACTACTTCCGGGTGAAGGTCAGCGATCTGCACTCCGCGCGGCGCAGCCGTTCCATCACCCGGCCCCGGCAGATCGCGATGGCCCTGGCCAAGGAGCTGACGCAGCATAGTCTGCCGGAGATCGGGCAGGCTTTCGGAGGGCGGGACCACACCACGGTGATCCACGCCTGCCGCAAGGTCGCGGAGTTGCGCGAACAGGACGCGAACGTGGATAACGACTACACGATTCTGTTGCGCACACTGAGCAGTTGAAGGGATGTGGATATCGTGTGCGGAAACTGC
>PULL01000224.1 GCA_003550945.1 Thioalkalivibrio sp.
GGAATCCTGTCGGCAATCGGGTCGCAGGTGGCACCAGAGCCCATCGAAAACGAGACTTGGCACAAGGTTCACCGGGCGGTCAAGGAGCGCCGCCAACCGGAACGCGTCCCCTCCGGTGAGCCACCACTCGGGCTCCTGCCCACCCACGGAAACCTGCCCCAACCGTTCCACGGCGAAGGCCAGGCCACGCGTCCAGCCGCGCAGCAGGGCTTTGCCGGTATCGTGGGCCGGTTCAAGGGAGGGCTCGTCCACTGCGCCGCCTTCGTCCAGCCGCAGCGTTCCCGCCACCTGCGCCTGCAACTCGCCATTGAACAGTCGATTCACCGCCCCCAGCCCCAGACGCAAGCCCGGCAGAATGTAGCCGCCCAGGTGACGGCCATCCGGGCCGAGCAGGTCCAGCGTTACGGCCGTTCCGGCATCCACGACCACCGCCGGCGCACTGGTGCGGCTCAGCACACCCAGAAGCGCGCAGTAGCGATCGGCGCCGAACTGCCGAAGGTCGTAGTCCAGGCGCAGCCCGCCCGGACCCTGCGCCTGGGGGCGCACGCTGACCACCGGAACCGGACCGTACCGGGCCCGGATCGCCGTACGCAGTGCCTGCTCCCGTTCGGGCTCCCCGACCCGGACGATCCAGACGGATACCGGCTGCAGCCGCGGCAGTGCCGGCGTGCCCTCTGCGGCATCCCACTCCTGCCGGCCTTCCTCCCGCACCAGGCCGGCGTCGGAACGTACCTGCCACTTGAGACGGCTACTCCCGAGATCCAGCAGCAGGACCTCAGCCACGGTCCACCCGCCGAACCGACACATCCCCGGAGTACAGCCGCTGCAGACCCTCCGGCCGCCGCAGCAGAAGCGCACCGTCGACCGGGTCCACGCCTTCGGCAATGCCTTCCAGACCCGACTCGACCACCTGCACCTGCTGGCCAAACAGGTGGTCGAGACGCCGGTAATCGTCGAGCACGGACCCGAGTCCTTCCCGTGCAAACGCCTCCCAGGCCGACACCAGTTCAACCAGGATCGCGTATAGCAGATCGGGCAGGTCCGGCGCAGGCTCGCCGCCCAGGTCCGCGAGATCTGCCGCTGCCCGATCGAGCCCGAGACCCCTGGCACCGCGGCGATTCAACCCCACGCCTGCCACCAGCGCCGGCGGACGACCCGGAGCGCCGGGCCGTGCCTCGACCAGGATGCCAGCGAGCTTCGCCCCGTTCCGGGTGACAAGGTCGTTCGGCCACTTGAACCCGAATCCGTCCAGACCGCAACGGAAAAGCCCGCGGGCCAGCCCGACACCGATCGCCAGCGTCAGAGCAGGGGCCGGAGCCTCACCGGGCACGAGCGCGCGGGCCAGCGAAAACGTCAGTCCGGAGCCTCCCGACGACACCCAGCTCCGCCCCCTGCGGCCCCGGCCAGCCGTCTGCTCACGGGCGACGCAGACCCGAAAGCCGTAACTCACGAGTTCCTCGCTGTCCAGCAGGCGGCCGTTCGTGGAATCGACACTCGGCAGGAACTCCAGGCCGGACCACCGGCCGGGCAGCTCACGCTCCAACCTCTCCGGCAGCGCGTCCAGCGCGGTGAGCCACGAAATCAGTGAATCGTCAGTCATGGCGGGCTAGAATATGAAGATGGTGCGTCGACATGTTCCGAAAGTGCTGCTGCTGTCGCTTGTACTCGGCGGCCTGTGGGCCTGGTCCGCCAAGGCTTCGGCAGAACTGTACACCTACCTCGACGCCAGCGGCACCCGAGTGTTCACCGACCAGCGCCCCACGAGTGGAGTGACCTACCGTCGGGTGGGCATACCCGGGAGCGGCAGTTCCGCAAACCGATCGGGCGGGCAGATCTTCGTCTACCAGATGCCGAGCGGCGAACGGCTGGTCACGAACCAGCGCCAGCGGGAAGAATCCATGACGCTGATCGCCACCTACGGCCGGCCGACCGCCTCCGTTCGCTGCCGCCTGTCACCGGCCGAAGTGATGCCGGTTGGATCCGGCCCGTTTGACGGCATCGTTATCCAGGAAGCCAGCCGTTGGAACCTGGACCCGCTGCTGGTCAAGTCCGTGATCTGGGTCGAGTCCTGTTTCGACCAGTACGCGGTATCTCGGGTGGGCGCACACGGCCTGATGCAGTTGATGCCCGCGACTGCGGCCGAACTGGGCGTCACCGACCGTTTCGACCCGGCACAGAACATCCGCGGCGGGGTGACCTACCTGGCGCAGATGCTGGAGCGTTTCGACCAGAACCTGGACCTGGCCCTGGCCGCCTACAACGCCGGACCGGGAGCCGTCGAACGCCACAACGGTATCCCGCCCTTCGCTGAAACACGAAATTACGTCGAGCGCGTAAACGCACATTACCGCCTGCACGCGGCGACGTCCGGTCAGGGCCAAACCCGCGCAGCGGCAGACTGACACCCAAGCCGCACACGCCGAGGCCGGCCCCCAAGCCCCGCTACAAGCCCCGCCATGCGTTCAGGCGCCATGCGTTCAGGCGCGTGCGATCAGACGCAGTATCGCCAGCAGGATCACGGCACCCACGGTTGCCATCAGGAACAACTCGCCCAGGCCCCCGGTTGCGGCAATCCCAAGCGTTCCGAACAACCAACCGCCCAAGAAGGCCCCCAGTATCCCGACCACCACGTTCAGCACGATGCCCTGCCCGCCTCCCCGGACCACCACGCCGGCAATCCAGCCGGCCAAACCGCCGACCGCAACGAATACCAGTATCTGCATCCACGACATTTTCAGCCTCTCGGGGTGTTCAGCTGTCCCACATCACATAGGTCTCCGCCTTCGCGGCGGCCTCCAGCAACTGCACGAGCGGCAACGCCCGGTGCGCAAGGCTGACCTTGTCCTCGTTCGACCGGGAATCCTCGGGCACCGGCGGCAGGGTATCCCCGCCCTTGCTCTCGATCGCGGCCCGCAGCCGCTCGAGGGCATGGGGCACATCCTCGGCCGCGATCGCGCTGGGAACGGTGGGGCTGTGACCCATGTGCTGGATCAGGGCCAGCGCAACATCGCCGAACATGGTGATGTCGCTGTAGGCAGGCGTGCGAAACGTGACGAGCATCGGGGCTTCTCGCGGCAGTGGGATGCAGGGCGAGGATACCGCATCGGCGAACCCTTCGCCCCGGGCATCGCACAGGCATCGAACCCAGGGAAACAGCGGTTGGAAGAGGAATTGCCCCGAAACAGGCGGCCCTCAGCGCATGAAGGGCATCATGATGCTCTCAGGGCGGGTGAAGCGGTTCATGTCGTGCGCCATGCGGCTCATGTCCGCCGACATGCGCGCCATGCTCTGGTTCATCGCGCCCATGTTCTGGTTCATGTGGCCCATGTGCCGGTTCATTTCGCCCATGCTGGTGTTCATGGTGGTCACGCTGTCCGTCATCAACACCATGCTCTTCTGCACCTCGCCGAACGAGCCGGTCATGGCCTCCATGTTGCTGTCCATGCTGGAGACGTTGGACTGCATCGACTCGATCACCCGCACCAGCGTTGCGATCTCGCCGGTCATCGTCGCCACATTCTGGGACAGATCGGCCATGTTCTTGGACATCGCGTCCAGGTTGATCTCCATGCTGGGATCGATACTGCGGGCCATGGTGGACATGTCCCCGGTGAGGTTGTAGATCAGGTAGAAGCCGGAGAGGGACATCAGGCCGATGATCAGCACTGCAGGGTACACCAGCCGCTCGAACCGGCGCATGGTACCTTCGAAGGCGCGGAAAAAATTGGTCAGCGCGATCTCGAGCTTGACCATCGCCTTCTGTTCCGGAGACAGATTCTTGTAATCCGGAGCGAAGGTGCGTGGGTCCTTTTCGAACATCCTGGGTGCCTCGACAACGTTGACGGCCTATCCGGGCTCAGCCGGCCAGCCAGGGACACCTGGCTGAGGCCAAACGTCCCGACCCCGAGCACAACCGCTTCGAGGCTGCCGGGTACCCCAAACACGCCCGATGCGTCAGGGTGTCTGCAGCCGCAGTGGCCTCTACACCGCCACGGCAGCACTCAAGGCCATACCATGAAATCTAGACCTTTGATTGCATAGCGTCAACGAGCCGCGGTGAAGCCACTGCCCCCACCGCTACCCATCGCAGGAATCTCAGAACTCGAATCGAGCCCGAAGCCGCGGAGGTCGCGCCCGGGGAATTCGGGTGATTGGCCATGATTGGCGGAGAAGGAGGGATTCGAACCCTCGGACGAGTCGCCCCGTCGCCGGTTTTCAAGACCGGTGCATTCAACCGCTCTGCCACTTCTCCAGGCCGTGTATTCTGTGTGTTGGCACCCGGGTTTACAAGCACGATCCGTCTTATGCATAGACGATCATCTATCCGCCGCATTACCAATTTTCATTGGCACGAAACCCGGGGTGCGCTTATTCTCGCTTCGCGATGCATTAGCCA
>PULL01000190.1 GCA_003550945.1 Thioalkalivibrio sp.
CAGCCACCGCAACAGGTCTCGCGCCGGCGCCCCTCGAACTGCACCGGGTAGTGCGCCCCGCGCGGCACCGGAAGACCGCAGTGAAAGCAGCCGGAGTCCGCACCCGGCTCACCGGGGCTTTCCTGCATCGGGGTCTGGACCTGGTTCATCCGCGCTTACTCAAACGCTATCCGCTCGCTGCCGCAAGCGGCGCCACCAGCGGGCCACCCCGAACGATGACAAGTCGAGCCACGGATGCACGCGGATAAACACGGATAGAGGCGGACAGGGTTGGAATCAAAAAACATCCGTGTCCATCCGTGCTTATCCGTGGCTAAAACCGCCCTTCGACCCTTTTCCGTGCTTTCCGTGTCCTTCCGCGACTCTATTTTCACGCTAACTGTCATGGCCGCGGCGGACCATCCTGAAAGATGAAAACTCGAGCCACGGAAAGCACGGACAGACACGGAAAGAGAATTGAATCATTTTGCGTTTTCCGTGATTTCCGTGTACCTCCGTGGCTGTATTTCACGCTAACTGCGGCTCTCCCGGACGCGGGTGCTGGCCTGCTGCTCGAATACATCCTCGCCGTTGCGCACCCGGAACAGCAGATCCCAGCGGCCGGGCGCGGGCAGGGTCACCTCGGCCTGGTACAGTCCGCCGCCGACCGCGCGCATGGTGAACGACTGATCGAGGTTGAAATCCGACACGCGCATGAACTGGCCTTCGATCGCGGCGCCCGAGATCGGAAGCCCGTCGCGATCGGTCACGCGCACCTGGAAGACCGCGGGTTCGCCGACCGCCGGGCGCGACAGCCAGCCCTGCCGGATCTCCCAGCCCAGGTGCTGCTGTCGGCGCATCACATCGATATAGCTGGAGCCCGTCGCCAAGGCCTCCTTCCGCTCGCTGATCCGTGCGACCGTGCCCGGAAAGCCCGAGGTCACCTCGCTCGCCTGACTCTGGGGCTCGGGCAGGAACACGCCCACCAGGTGGCTGGGCATGCCGTGGGTCGCCAGCGTGACCATCAGCGCATTGACCGTCGCGACCACGCCGAAGAACACCAGGATGGTCATCGGCGCCCAGTGCAGGCGCCCCCTTCGGGCCCCCTTGCCTCGCTCCGCCTCCTGCTGTGTCGTAATGATCCCCAGCCCGTACGGCACGATCACGTACAGCGCGAGGTGGATCGCAAACACATCCGCGCTGACCCAGTTCAGCACCGAGTAGGGGATGAACAGGATCATCGTGATCGCAAACACCAACGCCGCGGTCTGGTAGCCGCGCAGCCGCGTAAAGCGATAGATCAGGAAAAACAGCGCCGCGATCAGCGCGACACCAACCCCAAGACTGACAACTAGATTTTCCATCTTGCTAACATCTCACCGAATCTCAATTGTGGCCGATGGCGGCTTCCCTTTGTCGGAGGCGAGCCTCTCGACGACCCGACACGCCGGGGACGGGGCTGGTTGGCGGCCCGGCAATCAGATTTCCGGGCCGGTGAACATACCGCATTGAAAACCGGCGCGCGAATCACGGGCGCAGGCTCATCTGGGAACTGACCCGGACCGGCTCCATCGTGCCGTCCCGGTCCGCGATCTCGAACTCCAGCGGCAGGCGCGTGGGGTGGTCTTCGTCCGGGTGGTAGCGTACGCGGGCGAGCACGGTGGTGCGCTGCGAGGGCTCGAGCACGATCTCCTCGACCCTGCCGAGGTCGAGGACCGCGCCCTCGAGGCCAACGACGCGGATCTCGAGGTCGAGGCTGCGCTGGGTCTTGTTGTTCAGTGCGATCTCGTAGCTGTTCTGCGTGCTGCCGTCGGACATCTGCACGAACAGCGGCTGGCGCACCTGGCTCACGCTGGCGTCGAGCTCCGCGCGCCCGAGTATGCTCAGCACCAGCAGCCCGGTGACGACCACGATCGCGCTGCCGTAGCCCACCGTCTTCAGCTTGAAGAAACGCGTCGGTCGGCCTTCCAGCGCGGTTTCCGAGGTATAGCGGATCAGGCCTCTCGGCCAGCCCTGCTTGTCCATGATCGCGTCGCAGGCGTCGACGCAGAGCGCGCAGTGGATGCACTCGATCTGCAGCCCGTTGCGGATGTCGATGCCGGTGGGGCAGACCTGCACGCAGTAGCCGCAGTCGATGCAGTCGCCGACTCCGGCCTGCTGCCGCTCCTCGCGCGTCTTGAGTTCGCGCACGGGTTTCGCCCGCCCGGCCGTGCCTTCTCCGCGAGCCTGGTCGTAGGAGACGATCAGGGTGTCGCGGTCGAACATCACCGACTGGAACCGCGCATAGGGGCACATGTAGGTGCAAACCTGCTCGCGCGCGAGGCCGGCGAAGGTGTAGGTGGTCACCGTGAGCAGCCCGGCGGTGATGTACGCGGCGTTCGCCGCCTGACCGGCAAAGAAGTCGCGCACCATCGTGGGCGCATCCGCCCAGTACAGCACGAAGCCGAGCCCGGTCGCGAACGCGACCAGCAGCCAGGACGCGTGCGTGGCACCGAGTTTCAGGATCTTCTCCGCGTTCCAGGGCTGTTTCAACAGCCGGAGCCGTGCCGGGCGTTCGCCCTGGATCCGGCGCTCGATGAACATGTACACGTCGGTCCACAGCGTCTGGAAGCAGAAATAGCCGCAGAACACGCGCCCCGCGATGCCGGTCACGAAGAACAGCAGCAGCGCCGCGATCATCAACAGCCCGGCCAGCCAGAAGATGTCCTGCGGATAGACGATCAGGTCGAAGAGGTAGAAGCGCCGGTTCGGGATATCGAACAGCACGGCCTGCGAGGGACCCATCTCGCGCTCCCAGCGCAGCCAGGGCAGCAGGAAGAACACCGCGTACGCGAGCAGCAGGATGCCGGTCTTCAGGTTCCGGAAGCGCCCGGAGACCGATCGCGGGTGGATCGGAACGCGGGCCTCGAACAGGGACTGGGACATGATGGACTCACCGGCCGGCAACTGCCGACAACCTCCGCGGATACAACGACGCGTGGCGGTTCGACGCGTATGCGCGCTGCGCGTGCGTGCCTGTAAGGAACGGCCGCGGTGATTGTAGCGCCGGAGTCATCCCCGACGCCCAGAAAGCCCTTCCCGCTTGTGGATGACCCGCTCCGCGTGTGGGTGCCCCGCCCCCGGCGACCGGGGCGGGGGCGCCGTCACGCGCTACTGTCCGCCGCCCAGCGAGTGCACGTAAGCGGTCAGGACCTTGATTTCGGTGGGGGACAGGCGATCGGCGAATCCGGGCATCACCCGCTGGGCGCCATCGTGCACGAAGCGGGAAACCCGGGCGAGACGCTCCGCGTCGCTCTCGGCTCCCGGAACGTCGACCAGCGCCCAAAGGTTATTGGTGAGGTTTGGCGCCCCCTGGGACGCGAGGCCCTGCGCATCGGAACCGTGGCACTGGAAGCAGCCGCCCAGGTGGCCGTGGAAGATTTCGGAGCCCGCGGCGACGGCGTCCTCGGCCATGTCAAAGCCGTTCAGCGACAGCACGTAGGAGGACACCTGCTCCAGTTGCTCCGCGTTCAGGGTCTCGGCGTATCCCGGCATGTAACCGAGGCGGCCAATCGTCAGCGTCTCCTCGATCTGGGCGACAGTGCCCCCCCACTTCCACTGGTCGTTTCGCAGGTTCGGGTACAGCCCGATCACGCCGGCCCCGCCAACCTGGTGGCAGGCGGCGCACCAGGTCCCGAACGACCCCTTCGCGTAGGCGTTCACGAAGCTCATCGCATCGACGTCGGCGAGGATCTCGTCGTATTCCATCGCGCCGACGCGTTCCAGCATCTCGCGCTGGCGCACCGCGTGCTTGCCGGTCTGCATGTCCCGCGCGAGCAGCGAACGGGTGTTCCAGTGCGTGGTCACCTCCTCGCCGTCATCCATGAAGGTGATGGTGTTCAGGCCCTTGGTGAACGTGCCGCCGATCGGCCAGGCCGGGAACAGGATCCAGTACACCACGGCGAAGACCACCGTCGCGTAGAAGCCCCACAGCCACCAGCGCGGCAGCGGGTTGTTGTACTCCTGCAGGTTCGAGTCCCAGACGTGACCGGTGGTCTCGACCTCACCAGGCTTCTTGCTCGGATTTTCGTTCGTGCTCATGACTGTTTTTCGCCCTTGTTGCGGTCGCCGGAAGCGTTGTGCGGATCCAGCGGGGAATCCTCGTCATCCAGCGGTATGTAGCGGTAGGACTCGAAGCGTCTGGACCGGCGGCTGCTCGCGAAGAGGTAGATCACGATCGCGATGAACGTGCTCATGAACAGCAGCAGCGCGACGATCTTGCTGTTGCCCAGATCGGTGATACAGCTCCAGAACTCAGCCATTCCAGGTCCTCCTCATGCCGTGTAATCGCGGCCCGGCGGGCCAGGGGCATGGCCCACTAGGGAAGCGCTGAATAAAGCCATCCTGGCTTTCTCAGCGCACG
>PULL01000144.1 GCA_003550945.1 Thioalkalivibrio sp.
CGCGCCGCGGGGCGCCCCTGCGTGAACCTCGACTTCAACACCATGTCTGCGCAGGAAATCCTCGACGCCGTCGGATCCCGCTCCGATCACGCCGAGGTGACGCTGATCGAGGGCAACAAGGGGCTTTACGACGGGCTGGCCCTCGATGGCTCCAACAGCAACGCGGCTCTGGCCCGGCTGCTGCAGGCCCCGGTGGTACTGGTGATCGACAGCCGCGGAATGACCCGCGGCGTTGCCCCGCTGCTGCTCGGCTACCAGGCCTTCGACCCGGAGATCCGGATCGCCGGGGTCATCCTGAACCGCGTCGGCGGATCCCGGCACGGTGGCAAACTGCGGGCGGTGATCGAGCACTACACCGACATCCCCGTGCTGGGTCTCGTGTCCGAAAACCCCGACCTGCATATCCTCGAGCGTCACCTCGGGCTCGTGCCGAGCAACGAGCACGCCGCGGCCGACCGGCAGATTCGGGCCCTCGCCGAAGCAGTCGCGGCGGAGGTCGACCTGACCCGCCTGGCAACCATCGGCGCAGACGCACCGCCCATACCGTTCAGTCGACCGGCGGGTCCGGCATCCGCGGGCTCCACCGTCCGCATCGCGGTCGCCCGGGACGAGGCCTTCGGCTTTTACTACCAGACCGACCTGGAGGCGCTCGAGGCCGCAGGTGCGCAACTGCTGTTCTTCGATACCCTGCGCGATACCCGGCTCCCGCAAGCCGACGGCCTGTTCATCGGTGGTGGCTTCCCGGAGACCCGGATGCAGGAACTGGAGGCCAACGCCTCGATGCGCGCCTCCGTGCGCGAGGCCATCGAATCCGGGTTGCCGGCCTACGCCGAATGCGGCGGCCTGATGTACCTGACCCGGGGCATCACCTGGGGCGAGCGGCGCTGCGCGATGGCCGGCGTGCTGCCCGGCGAGGTGGTGATGCACAAGCGGCCACAGGGGCGTGGACTCGTCCGCCTGCAGGAGACCGGCGCCGGCCCCTGGCCGCTGGCGGACGAGACCGGCAGCGGCCTGGAATTCGGCGCGCACGAGTTCCATTACTCGGCGCTCGGGCCACTGGACGGCCAGCCCGTGTATGCCTACCGGGTCTTGCGCGGCCACGGGATCGATGGCGAGCACGACGGCATCGTGTACCGCAACCTGCTCGCGAGCTACAGTCATCTGCGCAGCACCGCGCAGAATCCCTGGGCGCAGCGTTTCGTCCGGTTCGTCCGCTCGGTTGCGAAAGGCTCGTCGACCGGACAGCAAACCACCTTAAACACTCACGCCAGCACCGCCTGACCACTGACCAAGGAGCAAGGCATGATCACCATCACCCCTGCGGCTGCGAAGCAGATCAAGGAATCCGCGCGCCAGAGCGGCTCGGAGAAAAGCTCGCTGCGTATCGCCGCGAAGCGGATGCCGAACGGCGACATCGACTACGGGATGGGTTTTGACGACCACGAAAAGGACAGCGACCTGGTGTTCAAGAGCCAGGGTGTCAGTCTGGTGGTCGAGCCGGTCAGCGTGGACCTGCTGAAGAACGCGGTGCTGGATTACGTGGAGATCGAGCCGGGCCAGCATCGGTTCATTTTCATGAACCCGAACGACCCCAACTACACACCGCCCGACGGGCTGAACGCCCCACCGGCAAATCCGGCCTCGTAAGGGCAGGACGCGGGAGGCGGGCCCTCGTCGGTCAGACGTCCGCCCACATGCGCATCAGGTTGGCGCGCACCCTCCCCGTTTTTCGGGTCACCTCGGCATCCGGGTCGGCGGCGCGCAACTGCTCCTCGACCTGCTGCAACTCGAACAGAAGCCGGCGGCGCTCCGGCTCCCGCACCATGGATTCCGCCCAGGCCACCGCGACCATCCGCTCGCCGCGGGTGACCGGGTCCACCCGGTGCAGGCTGGACGAGGGGTAGAACACCGCGTCCCCGGCCTCCAGCTTCACGCGCTGTTCGCCGTATTCGGTCTCGATCACCAGTTCGCCACCGTCGTAGCTGTCCGCGGGGCTCAGGAACACCGTCATCGATACGTCCGAGCGGTAGCGTCCACCCTCGGGACCCATCACCGGATCGTCGACGTGGCGACCGTACTGCATGCCCGGCAGATAGCGGGCGAAGAATGCGCCGGACAGGCGCCGGGGCATCGCCGCGGCCTGGAACATGGGGTGGCGATAAAGCGGCAGCAGCACGAGGCGGTTCAGCGTGGCGACACGCTGGTCGGAGGGATCGACCTCTTCGTTGTTCTTCACGCGCCGGGCGTCGCCGCCGGCCGATGCGCGGCCGTCGACGAAGGGTACGGACGCGAGCAGCTCCCGGACACGCTGCAACTCGTCGGGGCCGAGAACGCCCGGAAGTGAGATCAGCACGCGTTCTGCCGAGGCGGCTGCAGTGCCGTCAGCTGCTCGTCCTGTACCGGCCAGTCATCCGGCGGCTCCTCGAGGAAACGCTGCGCCACGGCCAGCCAGTGCTCTCGCGCAGATGCGATCGGCGCCTTCAGCACCTCCAACGGGGCACCCTCCACCCAGGACTCGTAGGCCTCGCGCAATTGCGGGAACAACAGTGCACGCATCCCGGTGAGATTCGCGAAATAAAAGTGGATCGGCCCCGGAGCGCCGTCGGCGAGCAGTGCGGGCAGCGTCGTCAGGCAATCTGCGAGGTGATCGCGCACCGCCCGGGCCACCAATTCATGACGGGTGCCCGCAACCTCCAGCAGCCGGTCCTTCCAGGCCGGTCCGAGGGCACGCCCGGCCAGCACCTCCCCAACCTCGTGCCAGACCGCGGACTCGACCTCCGCATCGGTCATCGCCTCCAGCGTCGCCTCGTCCTGCGGATCAAAGCCGTAGGTTTCGAGTGCCCGGGCGAGCGAGTCGCCTGCTGGCGCACCGCGGATCTGCCAGGCCTCGATCATCTCGAACAGAAGGCGCCGCAGGGATTCCCGGCGGACGAAGATTTCGTCCCCGCGCGACATCGCCGGCGGGCTGACCAGATCGCGCGCCTTCTCCTCGCCGACCACGTAGACGCGGTATCCGTCGAAGTCCTCGCGCCGCAGCAGGCGGCCAAGGAAAAACAGCGGCCGCGCGCCGCGGCCCAAACCGGCGCCATAGACCAACCCGTGGGTGCCCAGAGCCCGGTTCAGGGACTCCTGGTCGAAGGGATCGTGACGCCTGCCCTCCAGTGCCAGCGCCTCGGGCGTCAGGCCTTCCAGTGCCTCCCAGTCGCGCTCGCGCTCGCTGACCCAGTCACCCACGGCCTGCCGGTCCAGCGCCGCCGAGAATGGCAGACCACGCTCCCAGCGATAGAACTCGCGCATCTTCAGCAGATAGGTGCAAAGGGAATAATTGCCGGCGAACTGGGCATCGGCGATGTCGCAGTTGCGCTGCACCGCCGCGCGCAGCTCGCTGAGCTCCGCCGACAGAGGCGTTTCGGTGTTCGCGCTCGCTTGAGTCACCGGGTGCTATCCCCCTGGTTGGCCTTCTCGATCGCCATTCTGGCCGATGCTCCCGGGTCTGGAAACCATTCCATGGGGCCAGTGCGTGTTCAGAGGATCTGCCTGCACATCCCGCGGCGGGGTGCGGATTTCGGGCGACGGAACCGCGACCGGTTAAACTTCTCGCCAATGCCCGACTCAACCGCACAAGCCCTGGCCTTCAGCGCCGAGATCCGCTGCATCACCTTCGATCTCGACGACACCCTCTGGCCGGTGATGCCCGCGATCCACCGCGCCGAGGCCCGGTTCTACGACTGGCTGCGGGTGAACGCGCCGGAGGTCTGCGCACGGTATACCCCTGAGGCACTGGTCGCGGCCCGTGGCGCGTTCATCCGGTCGGCACCCGCCTCCGAGCGCCACGATCTCACCGGCCTGCGCAAGCGCTGGCTGCGGGGAATCGCCGAGGAAACCGGAGCCTGCCCGGAACGCATTACCTCCGAGGGCTTCGAGGTGTTCTGGATCGCACGTAACGAGGTCGACCCCGACCCCGAGGCGGCCTCGGTGCTCGAGCTGCTGTCTCGCCACTTCCGCCTCGGCGCGATCAGCAACGGCAACGCCGACGTGTTCCGCACGCCGCTCGGGCGCTACTTCGATTTCGCGGTGCCCGCCGCCGAGGCAGGCGCGGCCAAGCCCGACCCGACCATCTTCCAGATCGCGGCGCAGCGCGCCGGCGTCCCGGTCGACTCCATGCTGCACATCGGCGACGACCCGGTATGCGATGTGCTGGGAGCGCGCAACGCCGGGTACCGTGCCGGCTGGTTCAACCCGCACACCACCACCTGGCCGCACGAAGAGCCGGGCCCCGAACTGACCTTCGGCCGCCTGGGCCAGATCCCGATCCGCCTCGGCCTGATCAAACCCGCGCCGTTGCGCCCATGAGCATTTCCAGGCGCTCCACG
>PULL01000063.1 GCA_003550945.1 Thioalkalivibrio sp.
CCAAGACAAGCCATTGTAATTAATGGAAAATCGCTGCGTTTAGCACCCCAAAAATGGCCTTAGACGCTCGTTTTTGGCCCCTGAATGGCGGTTCCAAGCGAGAAATGCAAAGGACGTTCCCCTCCGGCCCCTCCGGGGTCGGACCAAGCCAAGCCATTGAGATTAATGGAAAATCGCTGCGTTTAGCACCCCAGGAATGGCCTTAGACGCTCGTTTTTGGCCCCGAAATGGCCCTTCGAAGCGAGAAATGCAAGGGACGTTCGCGGGTGGCGCGAAGAGGTCGCCCATCGCTCCTCTTGGCTCGGCGTTTTTGGGGCGAAAAACCCACCGATAAGGCCCGAATCCGGCGATATTTGGGGCGTTTCTTTCATCTGATCAATGAGTTGGCTTGGTCCGACCCCGGTGGGATCCGCCGCTGCGAAGACCCGCCGGTGTGCGTCCTGGTGCCTGATGCGAGACAATCGGGGCAACCGCAATCGGGAGGGGAGCGATGCGTTTGACCAGCCCCGCCTTCGAAGACGGGGGCCGAATGCCTTGGAGCGCTTCGGCGCCGAACGAGAACCGACTGCCGGCTCTCGAAATCCGCGACGTGCCCGAGGGTGCCCGCAGCCTCGCGCTGATTCTCGAGGATCTCGATTCGCCATTGGGCGAGGTGACCCACTGGCTGGTGTGGAACCTGCCTTCGGCCACGGAGCGGGTGGATGCCCTGAGCCTGCCCACGGAGGCGCGCGTCGGCATGGATTCATTCGGGAAGGTGGGTTACCTCGGACCGGTTCCACCGGAGGGCGTGCACCGCTACCGCTTCCGTTTGCTGGCCCTGGATGCCGTTCTGGGCCTCGAGTCCGGCGCAACGCGCGGGCAGTTCGAGCAGGCGGCTTCCGGGCACGTGCTGGACGAAGTGGGACTGACCGGCGAGATCAAGCGGCCGTCCCCGGGGATGGAGGACTGACCGGGCAAACGCCCCGCTGCTTCAGGAGTCGCTGAGATGGCGAAGCTATACCGCCCGCAGGCTTTTTTCGCTTCCGTGAACCCGACGGTGTTCACGGCTTCGGCGATCATGGTAGTTCTCTTCGTTGGCTTCGGTGTGTTGTTTCCCACCACTGCGGCACGGGTGTTCGACGGCATCCACGGATTCATCACCGAGTACCTCGGCTGGGGCTATCTCCTGGCCGTGACCGCATTTCTGGTATTCCTCGTCTGGCTCGGCTTCAGCCGCTACGGCTCCATCCGCCTGGGGCAGCCCGACGATCGCCCGCAGTTCAGCTATGGCGCATGGTTTGCCATGCTGTTCAGCGCAGGGATGGGCATCGGCCTGGTTTTCTGGAGCGTGGCCGAGCCGATCATGCACTACCAGCAACCGCCGCACGCCGATGGCGGGACCGCTGAGGCGGCGCGTCAGGCGATGGTCTACACCTTCTTTCACTGGGGGCTGCACGCCTGGGCGGTTTACGTGGTGCTCGGGCTTTCGGTGGCCTATTTCAGTTTCCGGCACCGCCTTCCGCTGACCATCCGATCGATTTTCTACCCGCTGCTGGGCGATCGCATTTACGGGCCGATCGGGCACGCGATCGATATCCTCGCGATCTTCGGGACACTGTTCGGGCTTGCTACCTCGCTCGGCTTCGGTGCGATGCAGCTGAACACCGGCCTCAATGTGCTGGTCGGTTTGCCGGTGTCGCACTGGAACCAGGTCGGGATCATCGCGGCGATCACCGCGGTAGCCGTGTTCTCGGTACTTTCGGGGCTGGACCGCGGCCTGAAGTGGGTGAGCGTGTTCAACCTTTCCCTTGCAGCAGCCTTCATGCTGTTCGTGCTGCTGGCGGGGCCGACACTATTCCTCGTGCGGTTCCTACTCGACTCCACCGGCAGCTATCTGCAGCAACTGATCAACCTGAGCCTTCACACCGACGCGATCGGCGGTTCCGGGTGGCAGAAGGACTGGACGATGTTCTACTGGGCGTGGTGGATCGCCTGGTCGCCGTTTGTCGGCATCTTCATCGCCCGGATCTCACGTGGCCGCACGATCCGCGAGTTCATCGTCGGCGTGCTCGGAGTTCCGACGCTGTTCGTGTTCACCTGGCTCACGATTTTTGGCGGCACCGCGCTTTATCTCGAGTTGTTCGAGGAGGGTGCCGGCATTGCCGCAGCGGTCGCCGAGGACACCACGGTTGCGTTATATGCAACCCTCGATCACCTGCCATGGACGACCCTGGCCTCAGCCATCGCGACCCTGCTGATCGCTACGTATTTCATCACTTCGTCGGCGTCCGGAACCTACGTGATCGACGCCCTGGTCTCGCGCGGTGCGATCCACTCGCCGAAGCGCCAGCGTGTGATTTGGGGCATCACCGAGGGTGCCGTTGCCGCCACCCTCCTGATCGTCGGAGGTGAGCGTGCGCTGGACAGTCTCCAGACCGCCTCACTGACCGGCGGCCTCCCGGTCGCGATCATCCTCGGCTTCTGCTGTTACAGTCTGCTCCGTGCCCTGCGCCGAGAATACCGCGTAGAAGGCGTCGATCCCCCGTGGCGCTGACCCCCTCTCCGGGGTCGGACCGAAGCAAGTGCAGGTTATTGCGCCCCGGGCTGATCTGGCCTTACGGCCAGGGATGGAATTTCGCTGCGAGTGTCTGCAGCAGGGTGGGATAGGTGTGCTCGGTCACCACTGGCGCGAGCAGCACCGCCACACTGTTCACCACGACCAGCAAGACTGCGAACCACCCGTATCCACCGAGCGCCCGCTGCCATGGCAGGTGTGCAGGGATTCGCCCCGAGTCTTCGGGTACGGGCTGATCTGCCCCCGCCTGCGGGTTCTGTTCCAGGAATGCCTCCTGCTTGCTGGCCCGGGCCATGTCCGCCTTGCGGAACAGAATGACCCGTGCGGAGAAGAACAGATCCACGGCCCGGATTCCCATCGCGCGCAGCACAACCCCGAATCGGGCGAACCGGGCCAACAGCGGCGCAACCCGGGCCCACAGCGCGGAAAGCTTTCCACCCATCAGCCCGACCCGTGTCGCGCTCTGCGCACCCGCAACGCCTGCACCAACTCCCGTGTAGCTGAGTAGGGTTAGTGCGAGAAAGATCAGGGCAATGTCGAATTTCGTATCCCAGACCGTCCACGCGGTTCGGTGTAATCCGCGTTCGTAGCCGAGATATCCCTTCTTGAGCCATTCGAGCACGAGGTGCAGGCCCACGAGCGCCACCAGCCAGAAGTAGCTCACGTAGACGCTGAGGAAGATGGTCAGGGAAACGTAGGCCAGCGCAAAAATGACGCTGCGATCGTGCAGCACGATCCAGCGGGGAACGGGCCCGAGATGGCCGATCGGGTCCGTAGTCACCGCCGAAGCGTTGACGTCCACGGCAGTGTTCTTGTCGCCTACTTCCGCTTCGACGACTTCCGGTTCATCTCTCAGCGTTTCACTCATGGCAATCCCCCAAAAGGCGATCGGCGCGCGGTCCTCGCCCGACCCGTCGTGCAGCCTGTGAACACGGCATAGATTCGCTGGCACGGCTGCCCCGAACCCAGCCGCGAGCCCAGATCCACAGGATCGCAAGTTTCGTGAAACCTCGCCACACACCACCCACCACTCTCCGGGGTCGGACCAAGGCAAGGTATTGTATCTACGAGAAAAACAATCGATTTCGACCCGTATTACAGGCCTTAGGGGCGTGTTTTTGTGGCCGGAAAGGGCCGTCCAAGCGCGTGGGGTCGACTTATCACGCCGGCCATGCCCGGTGGCGCCCGCGGGCTCTGGCGCGACCGTGTGCGTTACGGTAGACGGGCATTTTTCACGCGAAAAACGGTCGTATAAGGCGACTATTGGCCCCTGAAACAACCCATTATGGAATTGTTTCAAGCACTTGGCTTGGTCCGACCCCCGTAGTCCAAAACATTGGAGGTGACTCATGATCCATGCGTATGCGGCATTCGAGCCTGGAGGTGAACTTCAGCCCTTTGAGTACGACCCGGGTCCGCTCGGAGCGCGGGAAGTCGAGATCGACGTCGAACACTGCGGCATCTGCCACAGTGACGTAAGCATGTTGGACAACGCCTGGGGGATCAGCAGTTATCCGCTGGTGCCGGGGCACGAAGTGGTTGGGCGCGTGAGTGCTGTCGGTCCCGAGGTTTCCGGCCTTGAGCCCGGGCAGCGGGTGGGCCTGGGCTGGCACGCTGGCTATTGCATGCATTGCGACCCTTGCATGCACGGAGATCACAACCTCTGCGCGCAGGCGCAGGGCACCATCGTGGGCCACCACGGTGGTTTCGCCGACAAGGTGCGCGCGGCTGCCGCCAGTGTCGTGCCACTGCCGGAAGGGATCGACATCGCCAGCGCCGGGCCGCTGTTCTGCGGTGGCATCACCGTCTTCAACCCGC
>PULL01000097.1 GCA_003550945.1 Thioalkalivibrio sp.
CCCGGTCCAACTCGGAGCTCGAGAAGAAATTCCAGTCGCTGGTGTTCCCCGGCACCCAGGGTGGCCCGGCAATGCACGTGATTGCCGGCAAGGCCGTCGCGTTCAAGGAGGCGATGGAGCCCGAGTTCCGCGCCTACCAGGAGCAAGTGGTCGCGAACGCACGCACGATGGCCGCGACGCTGATCGAACGCGGTTACACCGTGGTGTCCGGCGGCACCGACAACCACCTGTTCCTGCTCAGCCTGATCGACAAGGGCATGACCGGCAAGGCGGCCGACGCGGCGCTGGGCGCGGCGAACATCACCGTGAACAAGAATTCGGTGCCGAACGACCCGCAGTCGCCGTTCGTGACCAGTGGCATCCGCATTGGTACCCCGGCGGTGACCACCCGTGGCTTCGGCGAGACCGAGTGCCGAGATCTCGCCCATTGGATCGCCGACGTGCTCGACGACCACGAGAACCCGTCGGTGATCGAGGGCGTGCGCCAGAAGGTGCTCGACGTCTGCGCCCGTTTCCCGGTGTACGGCACCAGCGAGTAGGGCCGCCCGATGCGCTGCCCCGCCTGCGGCGCCGACGACACCCGGGTAGTCGACTCGCGCGTTGCCGGCCCCGAGCAGGACCAGATCCGGCGTCGCCGCGAGTGCCAGGCCTGCGGTGCCCGCTTCACCACCTTTGAGCGTGCCGAGTTCAGCATGCCGCGCGTGGTGAAGCGCAGCGGCGAGCGGGTCGCGTTCGACGAGGAAAAGCTGCGCGGCGGGCTTCGCCTGGCGTTGCACAAGCGGCCGGTGCGCACCGACGAGGTCGAGGCCGCGATCGACCGCATCAAGAAGCGGCTGGCCGCCTACGGCCAGCGCGAGATCCGCTCCGACCGCATCGGCGAGTGGGTGATGGAAGAACTGCGTGCGCTGGACCAGGTCGCGTACATCCGCTTCGCTTCGATCTACCTGAGCTTCGCGAACGTGCAATCGTTCCGCGACGCGATCGAGCGGCTGGAGCAGGATCTGTCACCCGAAATGCGCCGTTCGCAGCTGCGGCTCATCGACGAAGAGGTCCCCGGGGCCGGAAGCCAGGGACCCGAGTCGTGAACGATCACGCGTTCATGGGGCGCGCGCTGGAACTCGCGGCGCTGGGCCAGTACACCACCGACCCGAACCCGCGCGTCGGCAGCGTCGTGGTGCGGGACGGAAACATCGTCGGAGAGGGCGCCCACTGGAGCGCGGGCGCGCCGCACGCGGAAATCCACGCGTTGCAGGCAGCCGGCGATCTGGCCCGCGGCGCCACCGTATACATCACGCTCGAACCCTGTTCCCACCACGGCCGCACGCCACCCTGCGCCGACGCGCTGCTTGCCGCCGGAGTCGGGCGGGTGGTGGTGGCAATGCAGGATCCCAACCCGCTGGTGTCGGGCCGCGGGCTGGAACGGCTGCGCGCCGCGGGCATTGCGGTGGACACCGGTGTGCTCGAGTTCGAGGCTCGCGCGCTGAACCCCGGGTTCGTGCGCCGGATGCACAGCGGGCGGCCGTGGGTGCGGGTGAAGCTCGCATCGAGCCTCGATGGCCGCACCGCGATGGCCTCGGGCGAATCGAAGTGGATCACCGGCCCAGCCGCGCGGCGCGACGTGCAGCACTGGCGTGCGCGGGCCGGTGCGATCCTGACCGGCAGCGGCACCGTGCTCGCCGACGATCCCCATCTCACCGTGCGCCTGTCACCGGCAGAGTTGCTGGCGGACCGTGGGATCGATCCAACGCGCTACCCCGAACTGAAAGACATGCCGATCCGCCAGCCGCTGCGCGTGGTGGTGGATTCGCAGTTGCAGATGCCGCGCGGCGCACGCCTGCTCGACGGTGGGCCGGTGCTGGTGCTCACCAGCGCTGCGCGCGCGGACTCGGAGAAGGCCGACGAGCTTCGAAGGCGGGGCGCCGAGGTGACGGCGCTGGCGCCCCATGCGACATCGGATACCCTCGGCCAGCTTCACGGGCGCGGCCCCGAGGGGCTTGGGATCCCCGAGCCGGTCGCTTCGGACGCGCTCGGCGGTTTTCAGGGGCAGGGCGCCGAGGAGTTGGCCGTCACCGGATGGGCGGCGGATCAGCCGCCCGATGCTGGTCGACAGGATGACGAGTTAACGGTAATGACCGGGGAGCAGGACAGCCGTTTGGACCTGTCGGCGGTGCTGGACCTGCTCGGAGAGCGCGGCGTGAACGAACTGCACGTGGAGGCGGGCTCGGGCCTGGCTGGAGCACTCGCCCGCTGGGGGCTGGTCGACGAGTGGCTGTTCTACCTCGCCCCCTGCCTGATGGGCTCCGGCGCCCGCCCGCTGCTGGACTGGCCGCTGCAGCAGATGGCGGAAAGAGCAGAACTCGACGTCTTCGCCTGCGACTGGGTCGGCGACGCGCTGCGCCTGCGCGCCTACCCGCTGCCCGCCAGCACCGTGTGACAGCCTGCCACCTGTAGGAGGCGAGCCTTCTCGCCGATCGGCCAGCTTTTCGGGTTCTTTCCCCCGCCGGTCGCGATTTGGGTATCATCTGACGTTTTATCTCCCGCAATCCGAGCCTGATCCCCCATGTTCACCGGCATCATCGAGACCCTCGGTACCATCGCCGCCATGGAGCCGCGTGGCGGCGACCTGCGCCTGAAGGTGCGTGCACCCGGAATGGACTTGGGCGACACCAGGCTTGGCGATTCGATCGCGGTGAACGGCGTGTGCCTGACCGTCACCGAACTCGGCGGCGGGCAGTTCGCGGCCGACGTGAGCCGCGAAAGCCTGAGTGTGACTACCCTCGGCGATCTCGGGGTCGGCGATCGGGTGAACCTGGAGCGCGCGCTGACGCTGAACACGCGGCTGGGCGGTCACCTGGTCTCCGGGCACGTCGACGGGGTGGGGGAACTGCTGTCGATGCACCCCGATGCCCGCTCGACGCGGGTGCGGTTCCGTGCGCCGGATGCGCTCGCGCGCTACATCGCCGCAAAGGGTTCGATCACCATCGACGGCACCAGCCTGACGGTGAACGGCGTCGACGGCGCCAGTTTCGACGTGAACATCATCCCGCACACCTGGGAACTCACCCGGTTCTCGGTGTACCGCGTCGGCAGCCGCGTGAACCTCGAAGTCGATCTGATCGCCCGCTACCTCGAGCGCCTGATGCTCGGGGATCGTGCCGCACAACCCGGAGCGTCGAGCGGCCTGTCCGAGGACTGGCTGGCCGAGCAGGGCTTCCCAAACCATACCGGCCCGCGCGACTGATTCCGCGCGCGCTAACGACGGACACGACACATGGAATTTTCGAGTACCAAGGAGATCCTCGACGAACTGCGCGCGGGGAGGATGGTGGTCATCGTCGACGACGAGGACCGGGAGAACGAGGGTGACCTGCTGATGCTCGCGTCGCACGCGCGGCCCGAGGACATCAACTTCATGGCCAAGTTCGGCCGCGGACTGATCTGCCTCACGCTGACCCGCGAGCGCTGCCGCCAGTTGGCGCTGCCGCTGATGGTCACCGACACCAACGACACGCACTCGACCAACTTCACCGTATCCATCGAGGCCGCTGAAGGCGTGACCACCGGAATCTCGGCCTACGACCGCGCGCACACCATCCGCACCGCGGTCGCGCCGAACGCCCAGCCGAAGGACATCGTGCAGCCGGGCCACGTGTTCCCGCTGATGGCACAGCCGGGCGGGGTGCTGGTGCGTGCCGGTCACACCGAGGCGGGTTGCGATCTCGCGCGCCTCGCGGGGGCCGAGCCGGCGGCAGTGATCGTCGAGATCCTTAACGAGGACGGCAGCATGGCCCGCCGCCCGGATCTCGAGCGCTTCTGCGCCGAGCACGGGCTGAAAATGGGCACCATCGAGGACCTGATCCGCTACCGGATCGAGAACGAGAAAACCGTGCGTCGTACGGCGGAGCTGGACCTGCCCACCGCGCACGGGAGCTTCCGCCTGATCGCGTTCCAGGACGAGGTCGACCACGGGCTGCACTTCGCGCTGGTGCGCGGCCACCCGAAGGCCAGCGAACCGACGCTGGTGCGCGTGCACCTGGAGCAGACGATCTGTGACACGCTCGGTTTCGTTGGGCCCGACTGCGGCTGGCCGCTGGACGACGCGTTGCGCCGCATCGACGAGGCCGGGGCCGGGGTCGCTGTGGTGCTGCGCAAGCCGGAGTCCGCCGACACCCTGATCCGCCGCCTGCACGACCTCGCCGGCGGCCACGCCGACCTGCGCCCGCCGGTGCAGACCTCGGCCGAGTGGCGCATGTACGGGATCGGCGCGCAGATCCTCGCCGACGTCGGCGTCGGCAAGATGCGCCTGCTTTCCGCGCCGAAGCGCTTCCACGGCCTCGGCGGATTCGGCCTCGAAGTCGTCGACTACGTGC
>PULL01000068.1 GCA_003550945.1 Thioalkalivibrio sp.
CCGCCGCTTGCGGAATACCTCGAGTCGCTGTTGACCGGGGCCGGCCGGGAACTGGACCTGCAGACCTTCAAGCTCACCGACCAGATGACCGGCAAGCTGATGGGGGTGCGTGCGGACCTGACGCCCCAGGTCGCGCGCATCGACGCCCATCGGCTGCGCGACGCCGGTCCCTCCCGCCTGTGCTACGTCGGCACTGTGCTCCGGACCCGTGCCGACGAGTGGTCCGGATCCCGCAGTCCGCTGCAGGCCGGAGCCGAGCTGTTCGGCCACGACGGGCTCGACAGCGACGTGGAGATCATCCGCCTGATGCTGGCGACGCTGGAGCGCTGCGGCGTGCGCGATGCCAGCATCGACCTCGGGCACGTCGACATCTACCGGTCGCTGGCGCGTGTCGCGGGGCTGGACTCCAGCCAGGAACGCGCGTTCTTCGACCTGCTGCAGCGCAAGGCCATCCCCGAGATCGAGGCGACGTTGGCGGACTGGGGGCTGGATCCTGAGGTCAGCCGGCAGCTGCGGGCATTGGTGGAACTGAACGGTGGGCCCGAGGTATTGGCGGAGGCCCGCGGCCTGCTGGCGGATGCCCCGGTGCAGGTGTCCACCGCAATGGAACACCTGGTGGCGGTGATCGCTCGCCTGCAGGAAAGCCACCCGGATCTCGATATCCACGTCGACCTTGGCGAACTCCGGGGTTACTCCTACCATACCGGCCTGGTCTTTGCGGCCTTCGTGCCGGGATCCGGTCAGGAAATCGCGCGGGGTGGGCGCTACAATGACATCGGCCGGGTGTTTGGCCGGGCAAGGGCTGCGACGGGATTCAGTACCGACCTGCGGCAGTTGCTGCGGCTGGTGCCGGACCAGGGGGAGCCTGCGCGTGACTGCGTGATCGCGCCGGCGGAGGGGGATTCCGCGCTCGACGCGGTCATCGCGGATCTGCGTGCCCGTGGCGTACGGGTGCGGCGCCTGCTTGCGGGCGAGTCTCAGGATGCCACGCAAAAGGGGCGGCGCCTTGTGAAGCGCGGCCAGGAATGGATTGTCGAGGAGCTGTAGGCATGGGTCGATTCGTAGTGATTCTGGGCAGCCAGTGGGGCGACGAGGGCAAGGGGAAAGTCGTCGATCTGCTGACCGAAAACGCCGCTGCGGTAGTGCGCTTTCAGGGGGGGCACAACGCGGGTCACACGCTGGTGATCGGCGGTCAGAAGACGGTGCTGCACCTGATTCCCTCGGGCATCCTGCGCCCCGGGGTCGAGTGCCTCGTCGGCAACGGGGTCGTGCTGTCGCCGTCCGCGCTGCTGGAAGAAATGGACATGCTCGAGGCGCGCGGCGTACCCGTCGTCGAACGGCTGCGCCTGTCCGAATCCTGCCAGCTGATTCTGCCGCACCACGTCGCGCTGGACCACGCCCGGGAGAAGGCGCGGGGCGCGTCGGCGATCGGGACCACCGGGCGTGGCATCGGCCCGGCCTACGAGGACAAGGTCGCCCGCCGCGGTCTGCGGCTCAGCGACATGTTCCACCGGGAGCGTTTTGCGGCGAAGCTCGGCGAGGTGCTCGATTATCACAATTACTGCCTGAAGCATTACTTCCAGGCGGACACGGTCGACTTTCAGCAGGTGCTGGACGAGAGCATGATGCAGGCTGAACGGCTGCGCCCGCTGGTCACCGATGTTACCGGGCGTCTGCACGAACTGCGCGCCGCCGGGGCCGACGTGATGTTCGAGGGCGCGCAGGGCACGCTGCTCGACATCGACCACGGCACCTATCCTTTCGTGACCTCGTCGAACACCACCGCCGGCGGCGCGGCCACCGGTTCGGGTGTGGGCCCGCGTGATCTCGATTACATCCTCGGGATCACCAAGGCGTACACCACGCGCGTCGGCGCCGGTCCCTTTCCGACCGAACTGTTCGACAGCATGGGCGAGCACCTCGCGCGCCGCGGCAACGAGTTCGGGTCCACCACCGGGCGGCCGCGCCGCTGCGGCTGGTTCGATGCGGTGGCTCTGCGCCGGGCCGGTGCGATCAACAGCATCAGTGGCCTGTGCATCACCAAGCTCGACGTGCTGGACGGGCTGGAAACACTGCAGATCTGTGTCGGCTACCGCTGCAACGGGCAGGAAACGGAAATCCCGCCTGCGGGTGCGGAGGCCTATTCGGCCTGCGAGCCGGTGTACGAAGAAATGCCGGGCTGGCAGGAATCCACTCTGGGGATCCGTCAATACGACCAATTGCCCGCGAACGCCCAGCGCTATCTGGAACGGCTGAGCAGCGTGGTGGGTCTGCCGATCGACATGATTTCCACGGGCCCGGACCGGGACGAGACCATCGTGCTGCGTGACCCGTTTGCGAGTTGAGCTTAGCGCATGGACCGCCAGGGAACGCGGTGGACGCGGCGACGGGCCGGAGAAGGGAGAGTGATGGTGCCGAGGAGAGGACTTGAACCTCCACGAGCTTACGCCCACTAGCACCTGAAGCTAGCGCGTCTACCAATTCCGCCACCTCGGCATGAGGATGGACCTTGCGGTCCCGCGCTTCAGGAGCGCGCAATATAGAGTCCTCGGAACGACGTGTCAATCCATGTGAATGCCCCGGCTGCCGCGCCGGAGCGGGCCTTTTCCAGGACCCCGGGGCGAAGAAAAGAGTGAAGGGAATGCCCAGAAAACGCAGCAGCCGTGCGCCGGTCGATCCGAATTTCGAACGCGAGGCGCAGAGATACGAAAACCCGATCGCCAGCCGCGAACTGATCCTGGACCGCCTGGTGGAGGCCGTTAATCCGCTGGCCTTCGAGGAGATCGCCGCCGGGGTCGGGATCGAGGGCGAGGAGCAGACCGAGGCGCTGCGCAGGCGCCTGCGGGCGATGGAGCGCGACGGGCAGATCCACTGCAACCGCCGCGGGGCCTATCTGCCGGTTAACCAGTCGGACCTGATCCGAGGCCGCGTGATCGGCCATCCCGACGGTTTCGGCTTCCTGGTTCCGGACGATCAGAGCGACGACCTGTTCCTGTCGCCGAGGCAGATGCGCGGCGTTCTGCACGGCGACCACGTGTTGGGTCGCTTGATGGGGGTGGACCACCGCGGGCGGCGCGAGGGCGGGATCGTCGAGATCCTGGAGCGCGGTTCGGAGCAGGTGGTCGGGCGGATCCGGGTCGAGGATGGAATCGGCATCGTCACGCCCGACAACAAGCGCATCACCCACGACATCCTGATCCCGCCGGACGGGCTCGGGGAGGCCGGCGACGACCAGATCGTCGTGGTGCGCATCCGGCCACAGGCCTCGCGCAAGGCGCGTCTGCGCGGCGAGGTGGTCGAGGTGCTCGGTGAGCACATGGCGCCCGGCATGGAGATCGACATCGCGATCCGTGCGCACGGCCTGCCGTTCCAGTGGCCCGACGAGGTCACGGCCGCTGCGGACCGGTTCGGGTCCGAGGTGCCGGCGTCCGCGCGCAAGGGGCGTCTGGATCTGCGCAAGAAACCGCTGGTCACCATCGACGGCGAGGACGCCCGGGATTTCGACGACGCGCTGTTCTGCGAGGAAATCGAAGGCGGCTGGCGGCTCTGGGTCGCGATCGCCGACGTTTCGCATTACGTGGAGCGGGATGGCGCGTTGGACCGCGAAGCCCGCAACCGCGGGACCTCGGTGTATTTCCCGAAGCAGGTCATCCCGATGCTGCCGGAGGTGCTGTCCAATGGCCTGTGCTCGCTGAACCCCGAAGTCGAGCGCCTGTGCATGGTCTGCGAGATGGAGATCGGGCGGCGCGGAGCACTGCGCGGCTACCGTTTCCACGAGGGCGTGATGCGTTCGCATGCGCGCCTGACGTATACCCAGGTCGCGGCGATGCTGGTGGACGGCGATCCGGAACTCCGGGAGCGTCACGCCGCGCTGGTCCCGCACCTGGAGCGCCTGTACGCGGTGTTCAAGGCCTTGCACGCGGCGCGCAACCGGCGCGGCGCGATCGACTTCGACTCCACCGAAACCCGCATCGAGTTCGGGCCGGAACGGAAGATCGAACGCATCGTGCCCGTGGAGCGCACCGACGCGCACCGCCTGGTCGAGGAATGCATGATCGCGGCCAACGTGTCGGCGGCGCGCTTCCTGAAGAAACACAAGCTGCCTACGCTGTATCGCCTGCACGACCAGCCGCCGGCGGAAAAGATCGATGACCTCCGTGACTTCCTGTCCGGGGTCGGCCTGACTCTCGAGGGCGGGGACGCCCCCAGCCCGCCGCACTATGCAGCGGTGCTGAGCGCTGCGGCGGACCGTCCGGACAAGCAGCTGATCGAAACGGTGGTGCTGCGCTCGCTGAGCCAGGCGGTCTACGGGCCCAGCCTCAGCGGGCACTTCGGTCTGGCGC
>PULL01000291.1 GCA_003550945.1 Thioalkalivibrio sp.
ACGACGTGGTCGCCGATCTACCCGAGCGCATGGCCGAAATCGAGCACGGGGACGCGATCACCACGGTGACCATCGACGGCGCCGACCACTTCTTCCGCGATTTCTTTGCCGACGACGTCGCAGACGCGGTCGCAGATTTCATCGGGCAACGCTGATCTGGTTACCATGGTGCGCTGCTCCGTTTGCGGTGCAGCGTCGAAAACGCACCCCCGTTCGCGGGACAACGAGCAAAAACGCCCTCTCGCGCCCGCGGGGGAGGGCTGAGGAGGGCACGCGGTCATCATGACGACCGCCGATGAAGCCATAACGGGAGACACGCGATCAAAGGCTTCCACTACTTCTACGTTGGCGTGATCCTTGCCGCGCTGGCAGTTTCGATGGTGCTCTGGCGCACGGCCACGGTCCCCTTCCATCCGGGCGCGCTGCCACCTCCCGGGCTGGCGGCGACCGTTGTGCTCACGCTGTCGCTGATCAGTTTCGCCCTCTGGCGCTGGACCGGGGCGGTGGTCTGGCGGGTGATCAGTCCAGGTTTGCTGGTCGCAGGTACGATGATCCTCGCCGCGGGCGCCTACCAGCAGTGGCTGGTGATCCCCTGAAAACCGACGGCGCCCGCGCGATATCCCTCAGCCGAATTCCTGCAGGAAGCCGTGCACACGGTCCATCATCGCGCGGGAACCGACGTAGAACGGCACGCGCTGGTGCAGCGTTTCGGGCACTTCCTCCATGGTGCGCATGGTCCCATTGCTGGCCATGCCGCCCGCCTGCTCGGCGATGAAGGCGATCGGGTTGCACTCGTAGATCAGGCGCAGTTTGCCCTCTGGGGCCGCCTGCGTCTGCGGATAGATGAAAATCCCACCTTTCAGCAGGTTGCGGTGGAAGTCGGATACCAGTGAGCCGATGTAGCGCGAGGTGTAGGGGCGATCGGTTTCCGGATCGATTTCCTGGCAGTACTTGATGTACTTCTTCACGCCCATCGGAAAATGTACGTAGTTGCCCTCGTTGATGCTGTAGATCTTGCCCGTGTCCGGGGTGCGGATGCGCGGATGCGACAGGCAGAACTCGCCGATTCCGGGGTCCAGCGTGAAGCCGTCGACCCCCTGGCCCGTGGTGTACACCAGCATCGTCGACGAACCGTAGATCACGTAGCCCGCCGCGACCTGGCGGATTCCGGGTTGCAGGAAGTCGGACAGATCCGCCTCCTCGCCGCCGGGAGTCAGGCGGCGGTAGATCGAGAAGATCGTGCCGACGGAGACATTGACCTCGATGTTCGATGAGCCGTCCAGCGGGTCCATGCACACGATGTAGTGGCCATCGCGGGACAGCCCGTCGTTGAAGGTAATGATTTCCTGGTTTTCTTCGGAGGCGACCGCGCAGACTTCCCCGGAGGCCTTGATCGCGGCCATGAAATGGTCGTTCGCGAAGATGTCGAGCTTCTTCACGTCTTCGCCCTGAACGTTCACCTCGCCGGCTTCGCCGAGGATGTCGACCAACCCGGCCTTGTTGATTTTCTTGTTCACGATCTTGGCCGCGACCCCGATGTGGTGCAGCAGCCGCGAGAGGTCACCCTTCGCCTCGGGGTGCTCGGTCTGTCGAGTGATGATGAATTCGTTCAGGGTGACGATCTGGTAACCCGCACTGGCCTTCATCGTGTTTCCCACCGGTTGAATGGATCCGGAGTAAGTATACCCTCAGTAAGGTTTTTGGGTGCCAGGTGGATGCGTGCGGGGGAGGGCTGGGGAGGGGGCCTGGCGCGATGCCCAGCTCTCACATCAGGCCCCGACGCAAACCTCCGCTACCACTAGCGCGAGGTGGCGGACTCCAGCCGCCTGCGCACCAGCGCGCCCAGCAGTAACAGCCCTGCGAGCACGAACAGCGGCAGCACCGTGGCCAGCTGCAGCGCGTCCCCGGTCTCGATCGCCTCCACGGCACCGTGCACCGCAGTTGCGTATACGCCCCATTTCACCGTGAGACCCAGAAGCGCGGCCAGCAGGAACGGACCCAGCGGCAGCCCCAGCACGCCACCGGCGTAATTCACGAAGGAGTGCGGAAAACCGGGGAAAACGCGCATTGCGGTCTGGGTGAGCAGATCACTGCGCCGCTCCAGCAGCGCCACGATGCGTTCGGCATTCTTTCCGGGCGCCCAGCGTTTCCCGACTCGATGCGAAAACCGGTGCGCCCCGAACGCACCGGCGACACTGCCAACCAGCAGCATGATCACCGAGACCACCGGCGAATGGAACGGCGCGATCACCCAGAGCATCAGGCTGCCGGGCAGCGCGAAGGTGAACAGCACCGCCATCAGCAGCACGGCTGCGACAATCGCCACTGGAAGATCGGCGATGCGCTCGCCCCATTCGAGGAACTGGGCCAGTTCACGCGTATGCCAGGACGCGAGCACAAGCCCTGCGAGGATCAGCACCCCCAGTAGCAGACCGGCCCAATGGCGGCGCAGCCAGCCTGCGAGAGACTGCATCACGGCTGGGCCTTGCGCAGCAGACGAAGGCTGTGCCGGGCAATCATCCTTTCCTCATCCGTCGGTATGACCCAGATCGCGACCCGGCTGCGATCGTGATCGGCCCGCTCGGCATGAGCCGCATTCGCGTCGGGATCGAGGTCGACGCCAAGCCACCTCAGTCCATCGCAGACGCGTTCCCGGATCACCGCCGCCCGTTCGCCGATACCGCCGGTGAATACCAGGTGATCCAGCCCGCCAAGGAGCGCGGTCAGCGCGCCCATTTCGCGAACGGTTCGGTACACGAAGAGATCGACGGCCTCGCGCGCGGCTGGCTCTTCGCTTTCGAGCAGGGTGCGCATGTCGCCGCTGATGCCGGAAACGCCCAGGAGGCCGGATTCCTCGTAGAGCAGGGTGGTGACCTCTTCCGGGGACATTTCCAGTTCCTGCAACAGATAGAGCACGGCGCCGGGATCCAGCGAGCCACAGCGGGTGCTCATCGGCAAACCGTCGAGCGCGGTGAAACCCATCGTGGTGCCCACGCTGACCCCGTCGCGAAGCGCAGCCAGGCTCGCGCCACTGCCCAGATGCGCGACCAGCGCGCGGCACGTGTCGCGCCCCCCAACCCGATCGCCCAGTGTTTCGGCAACGTACTCGTAGGACAGCCCGTGAAACCCATAGCGCATCACGCCGCGTTCCCCGAAGCGGCGGGGCAGGGCGAGACGGCGCTCCAGCGGCGACTGGCTGTGGTGAAAGGCCGTGTCGAAGCAGGCGACCTGGAAAAGATCGGGATAAGACTTCGCGAGCGAGCGGATCGGGGCAAGGTTGTGCGGCTGGTGCAACGGCGCCAGTGGAACCAGCGCCTCGAGTTCCTGCAGTGCCTCCGCATCGACCCGCACGGGACCGGCGAACCCGGCGCCGCCATGAACCACGCGATGACCGGCCGCCTGCAGTGGCTTCCCTTTCGTTTGCCCCTCGACCCAGTCCATCAGGAAGTCCAGGGCCTCCTCCTGCCCGAACCCGGAGTCGGCTTCGGCGGGCCTGCGGTCTTCGATCTTGTGACCGTCGGCATCAAGGACCCGGAATTCAGGTGTGGCGTCCAGCCCGGTGATCTGGCCCCGCAGGAACATCTCCGGCTCGCCGGAATCCTCCGCGGGATCGGCATCGTACAGCGCGAACTTCAGGCTCGACGAACCGCTGTTCAGGACCAGCAGATTACCGGGCATGGCAAAGATCCTCGGGGAGAGTTGCGACGCCCCGGTGCGTGGCGAGGGCGTCTGTGCCAAGCGCATTCGGTCCCAACCGTCTGCCGTGTCGCATCACAGGCCTCCGAGAGGTTGCCAGGCTTCAGTGTATCAGCGCGGTTGCGCCGGACCACACCTGTGCGGAGATGGACAATGTCGGCCGGGATCGACGGTACATCTCGTTGGCGTGGAAATACATCCACGGAAGCACACGGAAGGCACGGAAAGGGTCCAAGGGCGTTCTTGGCCACGGATGGACACGAATAGGTTTTCAATCAAAAAAATCCGTGTCTGTCCGTGCTTTCCGTGGCTCGCCTTTTCATCTTTCGGGGTGGCACGCCGCGGCCATGACAGTGAGGCGGCAATCGCAGCTGGAAACCGCTCCTACAATCTCGTGGGAGCGGCTTTTGGTCGCGACGGATGGCGGGGCGACGCTACGGCGCGTGGCGGGACTGGTGCTCGGCGAGGAGCAGGGCGAGGGCGCAGGAAGCCATGCGGGTGAGGGCGTCGTCGGCGCGGCTGGTGAGCATGATCGGGACGCGGGCACCGACGACGACGCCGGCGCCGGTGGCGTCGGCGAGGTAGGTCAGCTGCTTCACCAGCATGTTCGCGGCTTCCAGGTCGGGGGCGATCAGGATGTC
>PULL01000113.1 GCA_003550945.1 Thioalkalivibrio sp.
AGGCTGTTCAAGTCCTGCGGCGACACACGATGATGGGACGTCCGGTCGAGCATGGCTTGCGAGAGCTGGTCATCTCCCGTGGCCGGACGGGCTATCTGGCTTTGTACAGCATCGAAGAGGCCGCAGATGCGATCCTGATTCTCGCGATCCGCCATCAGCGCGAGGCCGGCTATGGGTCAGATGCTCGAGAGTGAGGCGCTTCGGTTCAGCTGAAGGCCCTTCGGGGTTTTCCAGATTCTTCCCAACCGTGAGCTGCGGGGATGCAGCGATCGGACCGGCAAAGTAGGGTCCGATAGGCCCGCCCGACTGAATTCCGCCTTCGGACGTTGGTCGAAACCGCGAACACAGATTCTCCGATGACACCCGATATGGCCCAGGCAGCACTGCACCGACTCGACACGGCCGACCTGCTCGACCTGCAGCGGCAGGCGGCGCGCGATGCCGGGGTGGCGGTGACCTTCCGCGACCGCAGCCGCGAAGATGTGCCGGTGCCGGAGTTGCAAGTGATTCCGGCCGGCGAGTTCGAGATGGGGTCGGACGCGTCCGAGTTCGGGCACGAGAAGAGCGAGTCGCCGCGGCGCTACGTGTGGATCGAGCGCCCGTTTGCGCTCGGGCGCCACGCGGTCACTCGTGCCGAATTCGCAGCCTTCCAGCGGGCAACGGGCTGGAAACCCCGGCCTGAGGTGCTGTGGCCGAAGAGTGACCGGCAGCCCGTGTTCAACCTGCGCCCCACGGACGCGGAGGCCTACCTCTCGTGGCTGCGCGACGTAACCGGCAAGCGCTACCGGCTGCCGACCGAGGCGGAGTGGGAGTTCGCGGCCCGCGCCGGTACCCGTACCGCGTTCGCGTTCGGCGACTCGGTTGGCTGCCGCGACGTGCACTTCAACTCGCTGTTTCCGTACGAGGAAAGACGCGAGCGCCGCAAGTGGTACATCCCGCTGTGTATCCCGACGCCGCGGCCGCTGGACGTGGGCAGCTTTCCGCCGAATCTCTGGGGCCTGCACGACATGCACGGCAACGTGCAGGAATTCACCTCCTCGCCCTGGCGGGACAGCCACGTGGACCTTCCGCGCAATGGCGTGTACCGCCGCGTCGGCGACGAGGAATGGATCGCGGTGAAGGGCGGCTCGTGGTTCGACCCGGCGGTGGCCTGCCGCAGCGCGGCCCGAAGGCGGCGGCACATCACGGAGATGGACACCAATCTCGGGTTCCGGGTGTTGCGGGAGCTGTGATGCGCGCGGGTCTGCGGCCGAGCCCTGCTACAACCACCGCGCCAGCCAAAGACGGAAACGCAGTTCCAGCGGCGGCGCATATCCCTGCTTTCTGAAGACGATCTGCCCATCGCGGTCGATGATGAAGGTGCTGGGCACCGCGCGGACTCCGTAGCGGCGGGCGAGCGCGCCGTCGGGGTCGTTCACCACGGCGAGTTCGCGCTCGCGCTCCGTCAGGTGTTCGTCCACCTCGGCTGCGCTGCCCGATTGCATCGCGACGGTGAGCACCGGGTGGCTGCGGCTCAGGCGCATGATTTCGCCTTCCTCCAGCCGGCAGATCGGGCACCAGGTGGCCCAGAAGTGCAGCAGCATCGGACGATCCGCGAACTCCGAGAGCGTCACGGGCGTGCCGTCCAGCAGGAAGGCCTCGAATTCCGGTGCCGGCCCCTGCGCGAGGTCGCGCGCAATCCAGGCGCGGATCAGCAGCACCACGGCGATGATCACCGCGATTTCCAGAGCCCAGCGCCACCACCGGCGGGGTTGGCTCGCGCGCTCCGAATTCAACGCAGCATCTCCGCCTGGCCGGGTCGGCAGCGGGTGGTCCGATGCTTCGGTCCCTTGCGTGCGGCGATGCGCACGAGGTCGTCGCTGTCGCGCAGCAGCCTTTGCCGCTGCTCCTCGGTCAGCAGCGGGTTGCGCGCGACGAAGTAGCGCAGGTTCGGATCCGCATCGCAGACGCAGGCCTCGACCTGTTCCGGGGTCAGGTCCGTACGCTTGGCGCAGTTCAGGCGCACCGTCTGGTTCGGGTCGGCGAGGAGCAGCGCGATTTCCTCCGGGGTGAGGTCCATGCGACGGGAAAAGTAGGCCTTCACCTGTGCGTGCTGGTCGCGCACCAGCAGTGGGCGCCAGTTCGGATCCAGGTCGGCGGAAAGCGCGAGTTCCATGCGCGCCTCGAAGGACAACGCGCGGTATTGTTCGGCGAAGTGGGCCAATGTCGGCGCGGGGTTGTGGAAGACCTCGGGAGTGTGCCCAAGGTGGGCCGGTTCCGGCAAGGGCCGGCCGGAACGCTGCCCGTGGGTGTCGGTCGTAGTATTATGAAACCGTGATGACAGCTTGGTGCCCCGCAGGAGCGGCCTCAGGCCGCGATGGGTTTTGGGGCTCGCCCCGGCGCGGGCCGAGCGCAGTTGGAAACCGCTGTCACCGGGGCGAACCGGGCGGCCGTGAGCGGGTCTCTCGGCCGCGAACCGGCGTTGAGTGTGTGACGCGTGGGGTGTAACCAGAGGTCGCTCCCACGCGGTCTGGATGTTGGGGTTGCTGATGGCACTGGCAGAGGCCGGGTATTTCGTTCCGAAAACCGCGACGATCGTCGCCGGGCAGCCGGTGCTGGGTGAAGCCGAGCGGGCAGAACTGACCGCGCGCATCAAGGCGCTGCTGAAGGAACGCGACGCGGCGCTGGTCGCGCACTACTACGTTGATTCCTCCTTGCAGCGCATCGCCGAGGAGACGGGCGGCTGCGTGGCGGATTCACTCGAGATGGCACGCTTCGGCAAGGAGCATCCGGCCACCACGCTGGTCGTGGCCGGGGTGCGTTTCATGGGCGAGACCGCGAAGATCCTGAGCCCCGAAAAACGCGTGCTGATGCCAACACTCGAGGCCGAGTGTTCCCTGGACCTCGGCTGCCCCGCGGATGCCTTCCGCGCGTTCCGGGAGCAGCACCCGGACCACACCGTCGTCGTCTATTCGAACACCTCGGTCGCGGTGAAGGCGCTATCGGACTACGTGGTCACGTCCAGCATCGCGGTGCCGCTGGTGGAGTGGCTGCGCGACCAGGGCAGGAAGATTCTCTGGGCGCCGGACCGCCACCTGGGGGACTATATCCGCCGCGAAACGGGTGCGGACATGGTGCTCTGGGACGGTTCCTGCGTCGTGCATGACGAGTTCCGTTCGCGGGAGCTCGAGAAGCTGCGCAAGGCCCACCCGGCGGCCGCGATTCTGGTGCACCCGGAATCCCCGCGCGAGGTGATCCTGCAGGCCGACGTGGTCGGCTCCACCAGCCAGCTGATCGCCGCGGTGAAGGATCGGCCGGAGTCCGAGTTCATCGTCGCGACCGACAACCGGATCTTCTACAAGATGCAGCAGGCGGCACCCGGCAAGCGGCTGATCGAGGCCCCAACGGGGGGGCATAGCGCCACCTGCCGCAGTTGTGCGCACTGCCCGTGGATGGCCATGAACGACCTCAGCAGTCTGGCGGACGCGCTGGAGCACGGCACCGCGGAGATCTTCGTGGACGAGGACGAGCGCCTGAAGGCGCTCACCGCAACGCAGCGCATGCTGGACTTCGCGGCGGCCCATCGCCGGCGGGTGGTCGGGGATGCCTGAGGCCGGCCGCTTCCGGACGAGGTTCCACTGACCCATGTACAAGCGCCGCGCACGCCTGCTGGTCGCGTCCGTCGATGATGACGGACGCGCTTTGATGGTCCAGACACTGGCCGGGCAGCCAGCGCTGTCCGATTGGCTCGAGGTGCGACCGGCCCTGTCCATGCGCGATCTGCGGACCGAGGACCTCGAGTGGGCCGATCTGCTGGTGGCGCTCGATGCGGCGGCCGCGGCCGATTTTCCCTCGCAGCGGCCTGCGACCTGTCGCTTGAAGCGCTGGCATTTGCCAGCCTCCGGCAGTCCTGGTGTCGAGGCCGCAGCCGCGCTGGCACTGCACTGCATGGCGGGCGGGATGCGGATGCTCGCGCGAATGGATGCGGAGGAGCCTAACGTGAAAAATTCTCCCCTCTCCCGCGTGCGGTAGAGGAGCCGGGGGTGAGGGCCGGGTCCAGCGCGGCGCCCCCACCCCAACCCTCCCCCGCAAGCGGGGGAGGGCGTTTTCCTCTCTACCGTCCGGTCTTTCAGGAATGCCGGTGCAGCTTCTCCGCAATCTCCAGCCAGAGCTGTTCGAAGGCGGTGGTCGCGCGGGCGCGGGGCTGGGTGGCCGGCAGGGGTGCGCGGTTCCGACCCATCGCTTCGACGGCGGCGGCGTAGGGAATCGGCGTGGTCAGCAGGTTGGGGATTTCCGTGCGCAGCGCCAGCCCGGCCTCGCGGTGCTGCTTGCGCCG
>PULL01000132.1 GCA_003550945.1 Thioalkalivibrio sp.
CACACCACCCGTTAGCCAAGAGCGCGAAGTCGATGCGTTGATCGTCGGTGGGGGCCCCGGCGGCATGAGTGCCGCGATCACCGCCGCCCAGGTCTGGCCGGGGCGCAAGATTCTGTTGATTGGCCCCGGGGAGGAGCCCGTGGTCCCCTGCGGGATTCCCTACATCTTCGGCACGCTCAAAGATCCGGCGGCGCAGCCACGCGGTCTGAGCGCGTCCCGAGCGCATCCAGATTGCCCGGGACGCAGCGTCCAGCTTGGATCAGGAGAGATAGGCTCTCGCCTCTTCGCCCGGGTTTGGTAGCCCCGCGATGCGCCACAACGGAAGGCAACCGCCGAAGAGTGCGTAGACCTCCCCACGCGATAAGCCGGTTGCGCGGCAGACACGGCGCATTCCGGGCATGGCACCCAGCGCCTGATAGCGATCACGAATGTGATGCAGCAGCTTCCAGTGCCGTTCGTCTAGCGCACCCACGGCCTCGCGCCGGGCTATGCGCTCCGCCAAGGCTTCGTTCCAGTGAGCGCTGTCGACCAGGAACCCGTGTTCATCGAATAGCCCGTCGGGCCCGGTAAACCGGGTACTGACTGCTTCCTGCAACGGTGCGGTCTGGGTGGCGAGCATATCGGTCTCTCCCGTCTGAGGTTTTGGTGGCTGCGGGCGTCGAGCCCTTGGATCGAGTATTGACCGCCTCCTATATCAAGTAAAATAATTGATATGTTTTATATATCAGGCACAATGATATGCATCTGCGGCAGCTCCGTTCCCTGGTGGCTCTGGTGGACCACGGCTTCAGCGTAAGCCGGGCTGCCGAGTACCTGCACCTGGTACAACCCGCGGTCTCGCAGCACTTGCGGTCGCTGGAGTCGACACTTGGGACCCCATTGTTCCAGCGCCACGGGAAGAGGCTCGTCGGCCTGACCGATGCGGGTGCACAGGTGCTACGCCATGCCCGTTCGATGCTCGCGGAGGCGGCGAGCATCGTCGCGGTGGGGCGGGATCACGTGGAAGAGGCGCGAGGTGTACTCCGGATGGGAACCACCCACACGCAGGCGCGGTATGTACTGCCGTCCGTGGTCCAACAATTCTGTACCGCATACCCGGAGGTCGAGGTCCAGATTCATCAGGGCACACCGGCCGAATTGGTGGAGATGGCTCTGGCGGACCGGGTCGATCTTGCCATTTGCACAGAGGCGATCGGGGAACACCCGGCGCTCCTGACACTCCCGTGCTATCGCTGGAACCGAAGCCTGATTGCAACACCGGGGCATCCGGTTCTGCACCGAAGGCCGATCTCGCTCGGGGTGCTCTGCGAATACCCGCTGATCACCTACGTAGCCGGCTTCACCGGTCGCACGAGCCTGAGCCAGACCTTCGCGAAGGTGGGGCTGCATCCGAAAGTGGTGCTGAGTGCGGCCGACGCCGACGTGATCAAGACCTACGTTCGCGCTGGCATGGGTGTCGGAATCATCGCAGATCTCGCGTTTGAAGAAGATCTGGACGCCGATCTGGAGCGACGATCTATCAGCCACCTGTTTCCCTGGGAGGTGACCAGGCTCGCCTATCCCAAGAATAAGTACGTGCGCCGGTTCCAGCAGCGGTTCATCGAGCTGTTTCAACAGCAGGCGAATAGGATCGGCTAGGGGACTGGAGGCCACCCTGCAGCATCCAAGGATGCGGTCCCGTGTGAACGCGCGCTCATGGGTGGATTTCGAGCGGCGGCAGCATATCGGTAACGGGCCGTTCGTGAGCGGGTGGCCGGTGGCCGCTTCTTATCACGACCCTTATGGAAAGTTTTCTATAAGGATCGGCTGGGGAGTCCCACCCTTGCATACCGGGCGGCGTGTCAACCACCGCTGTCGATCGGCACTGGTGCAGGATTTCCCGCGTAAAGCTCGGTCTCGGGGTGGAAGGTGAACCAGGCGAACCAGTATGCGATCAGGCTCGTCAGCTCCTCACCGCGGGCGTCGAACACGCGGCCCGTCCGGGCATCCGCATCGATGTGCAGCGTGATCGCCTGGTTCCCGAGCTCGTCCTCGATCCGGTAACGGCCCGTCTCGGGAAACGCCGACAGCGGATAGGCGCGGGCGACCTCCCCCATCCGCACACCGAGCACCAGAGCTTTCGGATGTTTACCGTGCATCCGAAACCGGACCGGGAACATCAGGGCCTCGTCCTTTGCATAGGCCGCATACGGATCCCGGTCGTAGTTGCGTGCGTGTTGCGTATTGCGCGAGAGCACGAGGCTCTCCGGATGTTCCGCGCGCCAGACTCCCCAGGTGGTGTTGGCCGCTGGAATCGTCTCCAGGGTCTCTCCGCGTCTCGGGCCCGTGATCGCCTGTGCCGCAATCTGCGACCACAGCGACTCGGTCTGCTGGTCGTAGAGCAGCACATCGGAGTTGTAGAGCAATCCCGACACCCCGAACAACTGCCGGGAGCCGTCCGGCTCCCCGGCACGAAAGGCGATTCCGGTGAAACACAGCGGACAGTAGGTCACGGCAATGGGCTCGTTCCCGAAAAGATCGTTCACGACTTCGTGATAGTTCATGATCCCGAGCGGATAGGCCTTGGCCACGCCATTGCGGTGAACACCCAGCACCCGGTCATCGTCGTTAAGACCGTGAGCGTCTTCCGCCAAGATAAACTCAGGATCGGTCAGCGCCGGGATGCCATCGCGGGGCGGTCCGCCGCGGTGGATCTCGCTCAACGGGATGAGACGGTTCGACAGGTCGAAGCCGTTCAGGGTCTGCGCCTGCACGATCGGCGCACCGCCGTGAACGAATACCGCAACCGCGAACAGTCCAGCGGCGAGCAGACCGACGGCCAGCAGCCTCTTCATCGATCGGCCATCGGGATTCCGGATGTTGTCTCTGTGTGTCATTGGCCACCTCCGATGACGTTACGTTACCCTCTCGCACGTCGGAATGGCCTACGTAATGGCACGTAGCGGACCCAGCTCGCAGAGCTGCGCTGTGGGGCAGCGTTCGATGACGAAGCCTCTTGACAGAGAGTTCTTGGTCCAGGCTTAAGGGAAAACGCGTATCTCCCCCGACCGAACCTTCGCCTAAACTTCGCTAGATGGCTCAGCAAAGACACCACGCCATGCCGACCGCGCCCGTTTCGGTTGACCGACCCCAGACTCCCGGACAGAGCCAGCCAGGTATTTGGCTTTGGCTCGTTGGCCGCAGTGCGATGCTCGTCGCGTTGTACTACACAGTCGCGCTCTGGGGTTTGGTGTTCACGCCGGACCCACACGGCATTCCGCTGGTCTGGCCCGCGACCGGGGTCGGCCTGGCCTTCGTCTACCTGTATGGGTTAAGACTGGTGCCGGCGGTCGGGGTCGCGGCCGCGCTGGTGACCTGGCAGCACACGGGTTCGATGATGCAACCGCTCGAGGCCGTCGGCACGGTGATGGCCACCATGATCGGTATCGCCCTGGCGGCCCAGGCACTGCGCCGTTTCGGGTTCTCGCCGCGTTTCGAGCGACTGCGCGATGTGGGACTGCTGCTGGTCGTCGGCGGCGTGGCCGCCTCCGGGCTGGCTGCCACGGTGGGCGCGTGGGGAATGGCGGTCGCATCGGACGCGATCGCCTTTTCCGATACCTGGTGGTTGTGTTGGACGGCCGACCTGATGGGGCTGATGCTGATCACCCCGGTGCTGCTGACCTGGCTGGGTGCACCGTTCCTGCGTCCGGTTGAGCGAAATCACCTGAAAAGCGCGTTGCTGATGGGCGCGCTGCTCGCCGTCAGCGCCGTTGTGTACTCGGGACAGCTCACGGCTTCCCTGGCGATGCCCCTCTCCTACGCCGTCTTCCCGCTGATCATGCTCGCCGCGCTGCGCTGCCCGGTACAGGTCACCACCTTCCTGATGCTGGCCGCTGGAACGATTGCCCTCTCCGGCACTGGCTGGGGTCTCGGGCCGTTCGCCGACATCGGAATCGACACCAGCCTGCTCTCCCTCAACGCGCAACTGGGTCTGCTTGTACTGACCGGGCTCGTGCTCACTGCCATGCGGGGGGAACGGGAGGCGGCTGAGGCGCGGGCTCGGCGGCACCTGGAGGAACTGGCCCGCGCGGGCCGCATCAGCACGCTGGGCGAGTTGTCCGCGGGCCTCGCACATGAGCTCAATCAGCCGTTGTGCGCGCTGACCAGCTATGCCCAGGCCAGTACACGACTGCTGAAGCAGGGTCGGCACGAAGATCTACGGCAGGCTCTGACCCAACTCGAGGCGGTCGCCCATCGGGCCGCGGAAACCGTGCGCCAGATGCGCGCGTTCGCCGCGGGACAACCCCCGGACCGG
>PULL01000083.1 GCA_003550945.1 Thioalkalivibrio sp.
AAGTCCTTGAACCCAAAAGCGTTCAGGAGCTCCAGCGTCAGCTCCAAAACCCCGATAATCTCGGACTCGATCTGGTCCTCGCGGCAGAAAATGTGGGCGTCGTCCTGGGTGAAGCCGCGCACGCGCATCAGGCCGTGCAATGCCCCGGACATCTCGCGCCGGTACACGGTGCCCATCTCTCCCCAGCGCAGCGGCAGGTCGCGGTAGGAACGCAGCCGGTCCTTGTACACCAGTACGTGGAACGGGCAGTTCATCGGCTTCAGCTGGAAGGCCTGGTTGTCGTCTTCCATCGGCTCGTACATGGACTCCGAGTAGAAGTCCGCGTGCCCCGAGGTCTTCCACAGATCCAGGTTCGCGATGTGCGGCGTGACCACGAAGTCGTAGCCCGCCCGCTCGTGCAGCTCGAACCAGAACTGCTCGATCACGCGGCGGATGCGCGCGCCCTTCGGGTGCCAGAAGACCAGACCTCCGCCCGCGTCCTCCTGGATCGAGAACAGGTCCAGCTCGGTGCCGATGCGGCGATGGTCACGCCGCTCCGCCTCGCGCAGCTGCTCGAGGTAAGCGTTCAGCTGTTCCTTGTTCGGCCAGGCGGTGCCATAGATGCGCTGCAGCATCTCGTTGTTCGAGTCACCCCGCCAGTAGGCACCGGCCACCTTGGTCAACTTGAAGGCCTTCAGGCGGCCCGTCGACGGGATGTGCGGGCCGCGGCACAGGTCGATGAAATCGCCCTGCCGATACAGCGAGATCTCCTGGTCCTCCGGAATGCTCGCGATGATCTCGGCCTTGTATTCCTCGCCCATGTCGCGGAAATGGACGACCGCCTCGTCACGCTCCATCACCGAGCGCTCCACCGGCAGGTCCGCCTTCGCGAGCTCCTTCATTCGCTTTTCAATCTTTTCAAGATCTTCTGGCGTAAAGGCACGCTCAAACGCGAAGTCGTAGTAGAAGCCGTTCTCGATCACCGGGCCGATGGTCACCTGGGCGCTTGGGAACAGCTCCTTCACCGCCTGCGCGAGCAGGTGCGCGGTGGAGTGCCGGATGATTTCGACACCTTCCGGGTCGCGATCCGTGACGATCGCGAGATCAGCGTCTGCGGTGATCCGGTGGCGAACATCCACCAGCCGCCCATCCACCTTGCCGGCCAAGGCGGCCTTGGCGAGGCCGGGGCCGATGTCGCGGGCCACGTCCAGCACGGACACGGGCACGTCGAACTCGCGGCGGCTGCCGTCGGGGAGAGACACGGTGGGCATTGCGGAACTCCTTCGCCGACCTATACGCGGGGCCGAGCAAACCGGGGAAAGTGAGGCGCGAAAGATACCAGACCAGCCGATCCGGAGCCACCAAAGCCACAACAAGCAAGGCCCTTCCCGGGAGCGGCCTCCAGTCGCGATGCCCAACCCTGCTCCGGACGCGGACGGATTAGAGTGAGAATACAGCCACGGAAGTACACGGAAGGCACGGAAAAGGGTCCAAGGGCCTTTTTTTGGCCACGGATGGACACGGATGTTTTTTTATTGAAACCCTATCCGTGAATATCCGTGTGTATCCGTGGCTCCAATTGTCATCCTTCGGGCCGCCCCCTGCCGGGTCATGATCGTTAACCGGTCTCCGTGTGCCGCACGATCCGGGTTTCGCCTCCCGGAGCGTGCTATCGCGGGTTCTTATCCCAGCCGCCAGGCGTGGAATCGCTGCAGCCAGCGCAGCACGCGCTCGGGCTTGTGCGCCTTTTTCCACTCGCCGGCCGCATACTTGTTCGCCTCCGCCATCGTTGGGTAGATGTGGATGGTCCCAAGAATACGATTCAGACCAAGCCCCGTCTTCATCGCAAGCACGAACTCGGCGATCAGGTCGCCGGCGTGGTTCCCGGCGATCGTCACGCCGAGGATGCGATCCTTGCCCGGCGGGGTCAGCACCTTCACCATCCCGCGGGCCTCGCCGTCGGCAATCGCGCGGTCCAGATCATCGATCCCGTAGGTAGTGACCTCGTAGCGGATCCCCTTCGCCTTGGCCTCCTCCTCGCTCAGGCCGACCCGAGCGATTTCCGGATCCGTAAACGTGGACCAGGGAATCACCGAGTAATCCACCCGGAAGCGCCGAAACAGGCCGAACAGCGCGTTCACCGAGGCGAACCAGGCGGTGTGCGCCGCCACGTGCGTGAACTGGTACGGCCCGGTTGCGTCGCCGCAGGCGTAGATGTTCGGGTACGTCGCCTGCTGGAACTCGTTCACTTCGATCGCGCGGCCCGTGCGCACGCCCAGCGCCTCCAGACCCATCCCCTGCAACCGGGCCCTGCGTCCCACGCAGACGAGGATCTGGTCGAACGGGATCGCCTGCTCGCCGTCGGGCCCGGCCACCAGCAGACGCTTTTCACCATCGACGACTTCCACCCGGCGCGCCTCGCATTCAAGCCGAAGGTCCACCCCTTCCTCGGCGAAACGCTGCATCAGCATCTGCGAAAACTCCGGATCCTCGCGCGGCAGCAGGCGCGCACCCTGTTCCACCTGGGTTACCCGGGCACCGAGACGCTGAAACGTCTGGCTCAGTTCGCAGCCGATCGGACCGCCGCCCAGCACCACCAACCTGCGTGGGCATTCGCGCAGGCTCCACACCGTATCTGAGGTGAGGAAACCCGCCTCCTCGAGCCCTGGAATCGACGGCACGAATGGCTCGGCACCCGTGGCCAGCACGATGGAACGCGCGGTCAGCGTCCGGGTCGAGCCGTCGGTGCCCTTGATCTCCACGGACCAGGGCGAGACGAGCCGGGCGTCGCCCTGGAGCACCTCCACCCCAAGGCCCTCATAGCGCTCCCGCGAATCGTGGGGCGCGATGTCCGCGATCACCCGCTGCACGCGTTCCATCGCCTTGGCGAAGTCGAAGTCGGCATGGGCGGATTCCACTCCGTAATCGCGCGAGCGGCGAATGTCCTCGAGCAGGCGCGCGGTGCGGATGAGCGCTTTCGACGGCACGCACCCGGTGTGGAGGCAATCGCCGCCCATACGGTGCCGCTCGATCAGGGTCACCTTGGCCTTGACCGTGGCCGCGATGTAGGACGAGACCAACCCTGCGGCACCCGCTCCGATCACGATCAGGTTGCGGTCGAAGCGGCGCGGTCGTTCCCAGCCCCGGTACACGCGCCGGCGCCGCAGCCATTCCAACACCCGGCGCGCGACCAACGGGAAGATGCCCAGCAGCGCGAAGGACAGAATGAGCGTTGGCGACAGAATGCCCTCGGGCCCTTCGAGCTGCCCCAGCTGCGTGCCGGCGTTCACATAGACCGCCGTGCCCGCGAGCATCCCGACCTGCGACACCCAGTAGAAGGTCCAGGCGCGGATCGGCGTCAGCGCCATTACGATATTGATCAGGAAGAATGGGAACAGTGGCACCAGCCGCAGCGCAAAGAGGTAGAACGCCCCCTCCCGCTCGATGCCCGCGTTGATGGCGCGCAGTTTGTCGCCGTAGCGGCGCTGCACCGGTTCGCGGGCGATGAAGCGCACGATCAGAAACGCCAGGGTCGCCCCAATGCTCGACGCGAAGGAGATCAGCAGCAGGCCCCAGCCCAGGCCGAACACCGCCCCTCCGGCAAGGGTCATGATCGTCGCGCCCGGCAGCGACAGTGCGGTCACTGCCACGTACACCGTGAAGAACAATACGCTGGCCAGAACCGGGCGTGCATCACGGAAGGCTTCGATGTCGCCCTGCGCGGCCTTCAACGTGTCGAAGTCGAAGAATCGGCCCAGGTCGAACGCGAAGAAGGCGGCGACCGCGACAACGACCCCCGTGAGAAGAATCCATCGTGTCCGGTTCATATGTGGCTCGACCTTTGTTCCATGGTGGTTGGAATCAGCATCGCATCCCCTCGTTCATCACCCGAGCTGACGGTGGGAACTCGGCGTCGCATCGCGGCCAGGGACCACTCATGCCGGCGTCCCGTGAGAGCATACCCAACGCCGACATTCCGGCCTATTGCGGTTTTCACGGATGCCAGCAGCCGGTTCCGCGTGTGACCGTTGGCGCAATTCCGGCCACCGGAGAGTCCGAACCTCCTCAGGCAACGCACGGACAAAGAACAGATGTATCGACCGACCTCCAACCACCACGCGAACCGGCCGAGAGTCGGCGGCCGACTGGCCTCGGCCGCGCTCGCCGGCGCACTGGCCTCTCCGGCAGCCTTCGCGGGCCTGGACTTCGGACCTGAGGACATCATCGGCTGGGCGCCGCATTCCTTTGTCGGAACAACCGACTATCAGCTAGTCGAGACCGACGGCCGGTTGGCGG
>PULL01000161.1 GCA_003550945.1 Thioalkalivibrio sp.
AGCCAGGCAAGAGCCACCAGCCGGGTTTGCTCGGGAGGAGCGGCGAGAGCCAAAACCGCGAAACCGGCCGCGGCGAAGGCCACAATGGGCAGAAGGTCGAGGATCAGCAGCAACACGGCGCCGATCACGCGTCGCGGCCAGCCATCCTGAGCCGCGGCTGTGATCTTGTTGCGAGGGGCCTTGAGCATCCAGGCCACAACCCGTGCGACTGCATAAGCGGCGACGAGCACCACGGCGAGCCACAGCAGGATTCCCAGCCAGTGGGCACGCTCTTCGGGATCCGTCGCTGCCTTGGCGATCCATTGATAGGCCTCAGGCAGTTCTTCGAGCGAACGCGCAATCTGGGTGAGACCCGTGCCGAATACGGCGAGCCCCTCGGAGATCGACTGCATGAGTTGACCGGTGGCGGTCTGAATGTCCGGCACTGGCTCCGGCTCGTGGGTTTCGGCCAGGATGCGCAGTTTGCGGACGAAATCGGCGCGCGCCTGCTCGTCTTCCAAGGTGGCGATCAGAGCCTCGAGCTCGGCCTTCGCGGGCAGCTCTTCGGCCGTCGCCGCCGATCCGAGGGCTGAACCCAACAGCACCACAAACAGGGTCAATGCCACCAGTTGTAGGCGTGTGACCGCGCGTTGTACAGGCAATGCAGTCTCCCTGGTTGGTGATTACAGCGCTGCCACCAACCGAATGGTCGCTTTTTTACCATGCCGTGGATACTCGGATTCCGCAACCGCCCTCGCGGGTACCCGAGTCCGAAGACAAGACGTGAGCGCCAGCGGGAGGGTAGGCCGCAGGTCTGAGCACGGTCACCGCTGCTGAGGGTGTTGAGGGCTGGTGTGATCAGGCAGGGTGAGGTTTGAGATGCCCTGGTGCGCAGCTGCATCGTCGCTGCACAACAGCATTTCGGGGCAAGGATCGAACGAATCCTGGGACAGCGCGGTCAGGCAAACAGTCAGATTCAGCCGGGGCTTGTGCTCGTGCTGGATCGCGTCGACGAGGAGGACGACCGCGCGATACAACGCCTCAGCGGAGACATACCGGTCGCGCTGATCGACCGACGGACGCTGGCGAGCCTGAACCGTCTGGGCGCCGCCTCGCCGCTCGCCGGGGCGGAACCCATATATCTACCGACCGAGACAGAACCGCCGCCACATGCGATTCACCCACTCGCACGCAAGGCTGCCGACAACCTGGCGGCTGCCCAACTCCTGCTGCGGCAGGGCTCGTCCGGTCCGGCACTGGACCTGCTGCTGGGCGCGCTGCTGGCGGCCGCTGCGCTGCGCGGCGGGCGTGCCGAGGCCCCGGCGCCGCAGCAGGCCGGTGTGTGGCTCTATGGCGAAGCTCTTCCCGCTGGACAGATCGACCCTGCGGATGCCGGGGTGCTGATGCAGGCGTTTGCACTGGCCCAGGCGGGAGACAGCGTGCCGGAGACGCTGCTCGGCGGAATGCTGGGCGCTGCGGAGGCCTTCATCCACGCCAGTCTGCCCGCTTCGATAGCGAATCAAGTTGCAGATCCTTGAGTGCTTTGAGGAGTGAGCAGAGGCCGGGCGGATCAACTGCGATCCGCTCAACGGCATTTAACGCGCGTGCCTGGATGAAGTTGATTGCCCGATCGGCTGTCCAATCAACGTCGAACACCCTTGTTGATCCGCCGGCCCTGTGGGATGAGCAGCGCGAGAAAGTCGGGCTCTGAGGTGGAGACACCACCTCAGCTCAACAAACTCTTGAGATCCTTGAGCATCAGGAAGAGGTGGTAAGGATCGGTCGGGCTGGGCTCGAATTCCCAGGACTCGTACCACTGACGCGCCGCGTCGTCCTTGGCGTGCACCAGCAGGCAGCGAATGCCGGCGATGTCGGCTGCCTGCGCTGTGCGCAGCAGCGCGTCCTTGAGCAATGCACGGCCCAGCCCCCGGCGCTGATGTTCCTTATCCACCGCGAGCCGGGCCAGGATCATGACCGGTACCGGGTGACGCGCCAGCCCCTTCATGACTCTCGATGGGGCGGCTTCCGGATCGACGCTGCCGACGGCGAGGCTGTAGAAGCCGACCACCACGTCACCCTGGCAGCAGACGTAGGTCTGCGCGCTGTTGGCCTTCTGGTTGACGAGCGCGTAGCGCTGCAGGAACTGGTTTAGCGCGGCTTGCCCGCAGTCGAATGCATCAACCTGATCGGTCGCCACAAGCTTGCGGACGGGCGCGTCGGGCGAGGCCCTGGCGTCGTCGATCAACCCAACACTCCGGGCTCACGCAGCAGCTTCTTCAGGCGCGGTTTGCTCTGCACCGGACGATCGAGTGCCTCCTGAAACGCCTGCCACTGCGCTTCGTCCAGCACGAATTGACGCCGATCCGCCAGCGTTTGCGCAGCCGCCGTCACGCCCGCGTCGAGCAGGAACTCGCTGACGTTCTTATGGCAGGCGCGCGCGGCTTCCTGCAGCAGTTGCTTGACCGGCGTGCTTGCACGCACGTCAATGCGTTCTGTCTTGGAACGATTCAGGGTGCTCATGGTGACCCTCCGGGCTCTGGACGCCTTCTATTGTAGATATCCGGACATTGTCCGGACAAGCAGTTTCTTGCCTCAACGCTCCGCGATATGTGTGCATCCGTGCTGCAATATGTCGGTGGTGGTCGGTGGGCAGGGGGTCGAGTCACGAAGCGTTTATGCACGGTGCGGGGAAAGGGTGCGGGTTCATTTCTACCATTCTCGAGTGGATGGGTGGTTGGATGGGTAAATGAAAAAGGCACCCGTAGGTGCCTGTTTTCATTCCTGTGTTGGCGGGTGGAGTGGCAGCCGTCGGCAAACAGCCGTTGAACGTACGCGATTGGAAGAACCTGGAAAGTCGCTGTGCCTCGCCGGCTGTTGCGAAAAGTGGGGGTTCACAGGCCCGGGGTCAGCGGACGGTCAAGCGGTTTTGTCCGTGGATCGGCCCCCGATATGGCCGTTCAAATTCGTACGCCTTCCCGGGGGGTTCAGTGGCCGGGTGCGGAATCCAACCCTCGCCCCCAGTCTCTCAGCGCAAATCGTACCAGACCCCTCGGCCTTTGCCGTGCTGGTTGAGGGTGCCGCGTTCGACCAGTGCCCGGAAGTGCTGCTTGAGCGTATTGCGACTGGCCCCGGTCAGCTTGATGGCATCGCCGATGGTCACGCGACCATGCTCGCGAGCGAACTCGACGATCTGTAGCTGTAGTTCGGGCATGGCCGCCAGCACGATCTTCTCGCGCTCGACCTTTTTCTCCAGGCGCCGCACCTGCTCGGCCAGGGAGCGGAGAAAGAACACCAGCCACGGCTGCCAGTTCGGCGCTTCCGTGCGGATCGTGCCTTGGGTCTGTCGCAGCGCCAGGTAATAGGCTTCTTTGCTCTGTTCGATCACGCTCTCCAGGGAGCTGTACGGCACGTAGGCGTACCCGGCCTGCAGAAGCAGGAGCGTGGTCAGCACGCGGGAGAGTCGCCCGTTGCCGTCCTGGAAGGGGTGGATCTCCAGGAACACGACGACGCACTGGGCGATGATCAGCAGCGGGTGCAGACGGGCTGTCTCGCGCTCCTGGTTCACCCAGGCCACCAGCTCCATCATCAGGCGGGGCGTGTCGAAAGGCGACGACGTCTGAAAGACAACGCCGATCTGCGCGCCGGTTTCGTCGAAGGCGGCAACGCTGTTCGAGTGGGTCTTGTAGTTGCCGCGATGCCAGGTGTCCTTTTCGCTGTACCGTAGAAGGATCTGGTGCAACTGTTTGATGTGGTTCTCGGTGAACGGGATGTCTTGCCACGAGGAGAACACCAGATCCATGAGCTCGGCATAGCCGGCCACCTCCTGCTCGTCGCGGGTGGCGAAGGACTTGATCCCAAGGTTTGACAGCAGCTGCTCGACCTCGCGGTCGGACAGCTTGCTGCCCTCAATGCGGGTCGATGAGCCGATGCTCTCGATGGTGGCCACGCGGCGCAGGGCCGACAGGCGATCAGGCGCGAGCGTGCCCAAGGCGCGCCAGGCGCCCTTGAACTCGTCGATCCTGGCGATGAGGCTCAGGATCTCCGGGGTGATCTGGATGGTGTCGGCTTTCACCATGAACCAATACTACACCCATTTACACCCATTGCGAGGACCATCCATTAAGACACTCATTTACGCCCAATTTGCCAGAGTGAGGATCTTGCGGGGAACGACCGACCTATTCGCCGCACACGATGCGGCGAATAGGCTTCTGCAAGCAGATCGCTTGGCTCGCGGCCGGAACAGCGCCTTCATGCACTCGTTCTCGGCTTCCGC
>PULL01000067.1 GCA_003550945.1 Thioalkalivibrio sp.
CTCGCGGGTGCCGTCGACGGTTGCTATTCTTCCCGCGCGATGCGGATCCTGTTTCTCACCCACAGCTTCAACAGCCTGAGTCAGCGCCTGTTCGTGGAACTGCGGCGGCTCGGGCACGAGGTGTCGATCGAGTTCGACATCAACGACCGGGTCACCGAGGAGGCGGTGGAACTCTATCGTCCGGACCTGCTGATTGCACCGTTTCTGAAGCGCGCGATACCGGAGAGCGTCTGGCGTGGGACCCTGTGCTGGATCGTGCATCCGGGGCCTTTCGGCGATCGTGGACCCGCGGCGCTGGACTGGGCGATCGAGGAGGATGCCCGGGAGTGGGGTGTGACGATTCTGCAGGCGGACGCGGAAATGGATGCGGGCGATGTGTGGGCTTCGGTAGCGTTCCCGATGCGCGCCGCGCCGAAGAGCAGCCTGTATCGACGCGAGGTCACCGACGCCGCGGTACAGGCGGTGAAGCTCGCGCTGGAGCGTCTGCAGGACTCCGGCTTCCGGCCGCAGCCGCTGCCGGTCAACGCCGACGGCAGCCGTGGCCATTGGCGGCCGGCGTTCAATGCGGCGCTGCGGCAGATCGACTGGCGGCAGGACGATACGGCAACGGTTCTGCGCAGAATCCGCGCCGCAGACGGCAGCCCCGGCGTACGCGACGAGATCCTTGGGCAGCCGGTCCGGCTGTATAACGCCTGGCCCGAGATGCAGCTGCGCGGTGAACCCGGTGCGTTGATCGCGACCCGCAACGGAGCGGTGTGTCGGGCGACGGTGGACGGGGCGGTCTGGATCACCCATCTGCGGACGATCGACGCGGAGCGCGGGGACCTGAAGCTGCCGGCGGCGCAGGTGCTCGGGCCGGAGCGGCTCGCCGGCATTCCCGATCTGCCGCTGGACCCTCTCGCTGCGGTGCCAGCGGACCAGACCTGGCAGGAAATCCGGGCATGGGTCGAGGGCGACGTCGGTTTCCTTGCATTCGATTTCCACAACGGCGCGATGTCCACCGATCAGTGCCGGCGCCTGCTGGTCGCTTGGGAATGGTTGCGGCAGACCCCGGCCCAGGTGCTGATGCTGCTCGGCGGGGCCGATTTCTGGTCGAACGGCATCCACCTGCACCGCATCGAGGCGGAGGAAAACGCGGCAGAGGCATCCTGGGACAACATCGAGGCGATGAACGATTTGACCCGCGCGATCATCGAGACCGACGACCGGCTGGTGATCTCCGCGCTGCGTGGCAACGCCGGCGCAGGTGGGGTCTTCCTGGCGCTGGCCGCCGATGAGGTCTGGAGCGCGCCAGGCGTGGTGCTGAATCCACACTACAAGAACATGGGCAACCTGTACGGCTCGGAGTACTGGACCTACCTGTTGCCACGGCGCGCCGGCATGGACGCCGCGCACAGGATCATGGGCAACCGGCTGCCCATCGGTGCGCCCGAAGCGAGCGAGGCGGGGCTGCTCGACGCGGTCTTCGGCCGGCATGCGGAGGACTTCGCGGATCAGGCGGCGCGCAGGGCCGCGGCACTGGCCGCTGCGCCCGATCTCGAGGCACGGCTGAAGGCGAAAGGCGAGGTGCGGCGGCGCGACGAGGCGACGCGTCCGCTGGCCGCGTACCGCGAGGAGGAGATGCGCCACATGCACCTGAATTTTTTTGGCTTCGATCCCAGCTATCATGTGGCCCGCTACAACTTTGTGCACCGGGTGCCCCACTCGCGCACGCCGCTGCACCTGGCCCTCCACCGCCGCATCGGCGCCGCGGCAAGGGCCGGGATCACCGCAAGGAACCCGCAATGAGCGAACGCTTCACCGTTTCCGTCGAACCCTCGCTGGCGCAGGACTTCGACGCTTTCATCAAGCGCAAGGGCTACAGCAACCGCTCCGAGGCGGTCCGCGACCTGATCCGCGGCGCGCTGGCCAAGGAACAGTTGAGTCCGGAGCAGGACGGTCCCTGCGTCGGGGTGCTCAGCTACATGTACGACCACCACGAGCGCGAACTCAGCAAGCGGCTGACCCAGACGCATCACGCCCACTACAACCTGACGGTAACCACGCTGCACATGCACCTGGATCACGACATGTGCGTGGAGTCGGTGCTGCTGAAGGGTCACGCATCGGACGTGCAGGCCTTTGCCGAATCGGTGGTGGCACGCCCGGGAATCCGCCACGGCCAGCTGCACCGGATCCCGCTGGAGCAGGCACCCGATCGTGCCCCCGGCACGACGCATTCGCATCACCACGAACACGGGCATGGCGACTGAGGCGCCGGTGGGGCGACGGCCGCTTGCTGTGGGCGACCGGGTGGAGCAGGCCGCCGTGCGAAGAATCCGATGAACCCGGCAGGTCTGGTCGCTGCCGGGCATCCGGCCACGGCCGATGCCGCGGCAGCGATCCTGGACGCCGGCGGCAACGCCTTCGATGCGGTCATCGCCGGGCAGTTCGCGGCCTGTGTCGCGGAACCTGTGCTCTGTTCGCTCGGTGGCGGCGGGTTCCTGTTGACCCGAAGGGGGAACGGGCCGGTCGAGGCATTCGATTTCTTCGTGCAAACGCCCTTGCGCAAACGCCCCCCGCAGGAAATCGAGTTCCTGCCAATCCTTGCCGACTTCGGCGATGCGCAGCAGGAGTTCCACATCGGCTTGGGTTCGGTCGCGACTCCTGGGATGATCCGCGGACTGTTTGCGGCGCATCAGCGCTACGCAAGCCTGCCCATGCGGGTCCTGGTCGAGCCCGCGGTACGCCTCGCGCGCGAGGGGGTCACGGTGAATGCGTTGCAGGCTTACGCGTTCCGGATCGTCGGCGCCATCTACGCGCACACGGAGGACGCGCGGCGCCTGTACGGGAGCCCGACGCGTTCCGGCTCGCTGGTCGTCGAGGGTGATCTTCTGCGGCAGACGCAGTTGGCCGACAGCCTGGAGCGGCTCGCCCGCGAAGGGGAGGCCTGGTTCTACGAGGGGGAGTTCGCCCATCTCGTCGCGGACCTTTGCCGTCGCAACGGCGGCCTGCTGACCCTCGAGGATCTGCGCCGGTATCGCGCGCAGGTCCGAGAGCCGCTCGCACTAAGCTACCGGCGAAACCGGATATGGCTCAATCCGCCACCGTCCTCCGGCGGCTTGTTGCTCGGCTTCGCATTGAAACTCCTGGAGAGTCTGGATCCAGTCCGTGAGGGTTTCGGTTCCTCCCCGCACCTCGAGCGCCTCGCGCGGGTGATGGAACTGACCGACCGTGCCCGGTTGGAGGCTCAGCCCGACGGCGACGCTCCAGTGGATGCACGCAGCCTCCTGGACCCGCATCTGCTGGAACGCTATCGGAAAGAGGTTGCCGGACACGCCACCGCGCTGCGAGGGACCACGCACCTGAGCGTGATGGACGCGGCGGGGAACGTCGCGAGCCTGACCGCCAGCAATGGCGAGGGGTGCGGGGTGCTGATCCCGGACACGGGGATCATGCTGAACAACATGCTCGGCGAGCAGGATCTGAACCCACGCGGTTTCTTCCGCTGGCGCGAGGATCAGCGCCTGACCTCGATGATGACGCCGACGCTGCTGGCCCGGCCCGACGGCAGCGAGGTCGTGCTCGGCTCCGGTGGTTCGAACCGCATTCGAACCGCGATACTGCAGGTACTGGTGAACCTGCTCGACTTTGGCATGCCGCTGGAACCGGCGGTGGAAGCTTCGCGCATCCACCTCGAAGAAGGGCGCCTCAGCGTCGAGGCGGGCTTCGACCCCGATATCGATCTTCAGGCGCTGCTCGGGAGGTACCCGGATCATCGCGTCTGGGCGGAGCGCAGCCTGTTCTTCGGCGGTGTACACGCGGTCGGTTATGGCCCGGATGGGTTCTCCGGTGCCGGTGATCCCCGCCGTGGCGGTGTGGTTCGGGTCGCACGGTCTGCAACGTTGAGGTGAGTTGCGGCTGTCCGGCGGGGTGCCGGCCCGATTGGGCTCCTTCCGTTGCAGTGGTAAGATAAGAAATGTGACAAAAAGCGCTCACTGCGGCATTCAAGGGGTCCTGACCGATGGTTTCGTCCAATTCCGCCGGGTCGCTGTTCCGGTGCCTGCCGGCCCGCACCCGTGTGAAATCAACCGTTCACGTACTGATCTGGCTACTGCTTCCGCTGGTGGCTGTCCCGGCCGCAGCCCACTATCCATGGATCACCGTCCACGTATCGAAGGGGGAGGCAGAAACCTTCCGAATCCACTTCGGGCATAGCTTTCCGGAGGACGGGATGCTGCGTGCGGATCGTCTCGA
>PULL01000229.1 GCA_003550945.1 Thioalkalivibrio sp.
AACAGGCAGGCAGAACAAGGATACCGCATGAACAGCTCCCCGCATCGCGTCGATCGAGAAACCCTGCACCGGGTGGAGGAGCGGTTGAACCGCGTGCTGCTGGGCAAACCGCAGGCCGTCCGGCTTGCGCTGGTGTGCCTGCTTGCGAACGGCCATCTGCTGATCGAAGACCGTCCCGGGGTCGGCAAGACTACACTGGCTCACGCACTGGCGCAGGTGCTGGGCCTCGATTATCGCAGAATCCAGTTCACCAGTGATCTGCTGCCGGGTGACGTGGTCGGCGTGTCGGTGTTCGACCAGGCCCGATCCTGCTTCGAGTTTCACCCGGGACCGATCTTCGCGCAGGTACTCCTGGCCGACGAGGTGAACCGAGCGCCTCCGAAAACGCAGAGCGCACTCCTCGAGGCGATGCAGGAGCGGCAGGTGAGTATCGACGGACGCACGCACAACCTCCCCGCCCCCTTCTTCGTGATCGCCACCCAGAACCCGACCGAGCAGATCGGCACGCATCCTCTACCCGAATCCCAGCTGGACCGGTTCCTGATGCGCATCGAACTCGGGTTCCCGGACCCGAAGGCCGAACGCGCGCTGCTGGAAGGTGGCGCGCGGACCGACGGCGCGGACCCGCTTGGTGCCGAAGCCGGTCCCGACACCCTGGTCGGCTGGCAGCAGGCGGTGTCCGAAGTCACCGCGCGATCCGCGCTGCTGGATTACGTGCAGGCCCTCCTCCGGGCAAGCCGGGACCCATCGCTGTTCCGCAGCGGCCTTTCCCCGCGCGCGGGGCTGGGGCTGCTGCAGGCGGCACGGGCCTGGGCGCTGATCGACGGCCGCGACTTCGTGACCCCGGACGATGTGCGCGCGGTGGTCCCACCGATCGCGATACACCGGGTGGTCTCGCGCGAGGCCGAACCGGGAAATGTCACTGTGGCCCGGCTGCTGGAATGCGTTCCGGCGAACTGAAACACGGCGGCGCCGGATCTGCCTGGGCCCGCCTGCGCGAGGACGTTTTCCGCTGGGTGACCCGCAGGCATCGCGCAGACGGACGCCAGGCGGTGATCGGCCGCGACCGGGTGTACATCCTGCCCACCCGGCAGGGTTACATGCTGGTCGCGATGCTGCTGGTGATGCTGCTCGGATCGATCAACTACTCCAACAACATGGCGTTCCTGCTGACTTTCCTGGTCGTCGGCATCGGCCACAACGCGATGTGGTATACCCACCGCAATCTGCTCGGCCTGCGTGCCACGGTGCTGCCGGTCGATCCGGTCTTCGCGGGGACGCCAGCGCTGATCACGCTGAGGCTCGAAGAGCAGGACGGGAGACCCCGCGAGGCGATTCACCTGTCAGCCGGCGGTGCGCCGAGCCGGCCGGCTTTCCTGCCGCCCGGCGGTTCGACGGAAGTGTCGGTGGCGCTGGAACCGCGACCGCGGGGCCTGTACCGGCTGCCACGACAGCGCCTGTCGACCCGCTATCCGCTCGGGCTGCTCGAGGCCTGGACCTGGCTCACACTGGACACCGAACTGCTGGTCTACCCGATCCCCGTCTCGCTGGATGCAATCTCGCTGAGCGGCGACGACCGCGACGGTACGCAGACCGCGAGCGCGGGCCGCACGGACACCACGCCCGACGAGATCCGCGAATACCGTCCCGGCGACGCGCCGAACCGGATCGCCTGGAAAGCCGTCGCGCGCAGCGGTCAGTTGTTCGTGCGGGACGCGGGATCCGGCGACGCGGACCCGGTCTGGCTCGACTGGGACGGCGTCCCGGTCTCCGACCCGGAGACCCGGCTGTCGGCATTGTGCCACGAGGTACTTCAGGCCAACGCGGAAGGCCAGCCCTACGGACTGCGGCTTCCCGGAACCCGCATCGGCCCCGACGCAGGACCCGACCACCTCGCGCGCTGCCTGAGAGCATTGGCGGTTTTCGGCCTTCCCGGACAGCCGACCGCGTGACCGGATCCGTCATCATGGCCGCGATGAGCGTGACAATCGCGCACGCCTCCCCTCTTCCGCTTGCGGAAGACAGGCCGGGGGTGAGGGCCGGGGCCGGCGCCGCACCCCCATCCCGAACCTCCCCTGCAGAAGGGGACGGGGGTCGTCGTCTGCTCGGGTGGCAGCGTAGGCCATGACCGTCAGGCCTCAATCCCTGCCCGGTCTGTGGCTGCTGCTGGCCGCGATTCCTGTCGCCGCACTGCCGCACGCGTGGGAGCAGCCCCCGTGGGTGATCGCCGTATTGGCGCTGGCCCTGCTGTGGCGCGCGCTCATTCACGCAGGGCACGCCCGGCTGCCCTCGCGCTGGGTCCTCGTGCCGCTGGTGTTTGCCGCCGGTGGACTGACGTTCAGCCAGTTCGGAACGGTGTTCGGCCAGCAGGCCGGCACCGCGCTGCTGCTGGTGATGGTGGCGCTGAAGCTGCTGGAAATCCGCTCCGAACGCGACATGGTGGTCACGCTGTTTCTCGCCTACTTCGTCGTGGTCACGACCTATTTCTTCAACCAGTCGATCCTGATCGCGGCCTATTCGCTGGTCTCGGCCTGGCTGATCACGGCGGCGCTGATCCAGGTGCACGGCGGCAGGCCGCTGCCCTTCCGCCGCCTCGCCCGCTCGTCGGCCATGATGCTGGTGCACGCGCTGCCGATCATGCTGATCCTGTTCCTCGTCTTCCCGCGCATCCCGGGACCGATCTGGGGCAGCCCGCACGAGGATCCGGTGGGCCAGACCGGGCTCTCCGACCGGCTGGAGCCGGGCGACATCGCCCAGTTGCTGGAGAACGAGGCGACCGCGATGCGGGTTCGCTTCGACGGCCCGGTCCCGCCTTCGAACCGGCAATACTGGCGCGCGCTGGTGATGACCGATTTCGACGGGCGCGGCTGGCGGGGCGACCGTGACCGCCCTGAAATCCCCCTGCTGCCCGGTGATGCAGGCGACATCGCCTACACGGTCACGCTGGAGCCCACGCGCTCCCGCTACCTGCCGGTGCTGGAATTCCCGGCGTCGCTGCCGGCGCAGGCGCGCCTGCTGGACAACCTGCAGGTGGTGCAGCGCGACCGGATCGACAGCCGGGTGCAGTACTCCGCCACCGCACGGCTGGATGCGCCGCCGGCGCTGCCGCTGTCGGATGCCGAACGCGCGCGCGCACTCGCGCTGCCAGCCAACGCCGGTCCGCGAGCACGCGTTCAGGCGGGGCTCTGGCGGGCGCTGCACGGCGACGACGACCGCGCGATCGTCCACGCGGCGCTGGAACTGTTCGCGGGCGAGCCCTTCCGCTACACACTTCGCCCCCCACTGCTGCGGGGTGACCGCACCGATCACTTCCTGTTCGAGACGCAGGCCGGATACTGCGAGCACTACGCGTCCGCTTTCGCGGTACTGATGCGCGCGGCCGGCATACCGGCTCGGGTGATCACCGGCTACCAGGGCGGCCAGTGGATGGACACGGGAAACTACCTCCGGCTGCGCTTCGCCGACGCGCACGCGTGGACCGAGGTCTGGCTGGAAGACACGGGCTGGGTCCGGATCGATCCCACCTCGGCAATCGCGCCGGAACGGATCGAGACGGGCCTGGCCGGACTGTTCGCGGACGACGCCGATGCTCCGGCATTCCTGCGCCGCTCCGGACTGCCCTGGACCGTGCAGTGGCGGCTGCGCCTTTCCGACTGGCACGATCTCGCGACCTTCCGCTGGGAGAGCCTGGTGCTCGCATTCGACCCGGAGCGCCAGCGCGAACTGTTCGCACGATTCGGGCTCGATGCCACCGACTGGCGCAGCGTGCTGATCGCGCTCGGCGTGTCGTTTGGCGCGCTCGGACTGGTCGCCGGGCTGATTGCGCTCGCCCGCCGCCCCGCAGACGCGCGGGACCCGGCGCAGCGGGCACTCGACCGGCTGTCCCGACGGCTGCGCCGGCATGGCCTGGCCCGGGAACCACACGAGACAGTCACCGAATACACCAGCCGGTTGCTCAGGACGCAGCCCGACTTTGCCGAACCGCTGACGGCGTTCAACGAAGCCTACAACCTGCTGCGTTATGCGGCCCTGAACCCTTCGGAGCAGGCGCGCCAGGAGCGGCGGCTGCGCGACGCGCTGCAGGAGATACGCCCAGGATGGGTGTGGCTCACGCGAAAAAAAACGCCGGGGCTAGCCCCGGCGTCGATACCCGCTCCCCGGTAAAGCCGGGGTCGGTCAGGCTGCGTCGTGACGGAAGATGAAGTGGTGTCGCGCGCGGCGCTCGTCCTGCCGCCT
>PULL01000082.1 GCA_003550945.1 Thioalkalivibrio sp.
GCCGAGGAAGATCGCGAGCAGGAAGTCCTGCAGGCTCACCCGGCTCAGGATTTCGGTTTCGCCGACCACGATGGTGCGCGACCACAGCGTCACGCCGTCGAGCCAGGTCAGCGCCGGCAGCGCCTCCGCCCAGACCCAGAACAGGCCCAGCACCAGCGCTGCCCCGGCGGTCACGCGCAACAGGGTGCGGGTTTGCTGGTTGATGTTCTCCACGCTCAGGTGCGGTTCCGGAATCTCGACCGTGGCCCCCTCGCCGGCGGTCAGTCCGGTCTGCGCGGCCGCCGCCTTCGCCCGCTGCTCGCGCATGCGGCGGATCACCAGCCGTGTCTCGCTCAGCACCAGCGCCCGTGTGGCAAGACTGTAGCCCAGCCAAACGCCGGCGAGCACGACTACGGTGTTGATGGTATGGCCGAGCAGCGTGGCGACGGTCAGCAGGTATCCGGCGAGCACCAGCCTCACCAGCACCAGCGCGTAGCCCAGTAGCGCGATGCGCACCAGTCGCCGCCTGCGCTCCTGCTGCGCGGTGCGCTCGCCATCCTTCCAGGGCGCAAGCATACGCCATGCAAAGACGGCGGTAACGATTACCGATGCGAGCAGGCCAGCACGGCCAAACAGGTCGGCGACCAGGTCGTTGGGGTGTCCGAAGGTCAGCGCCAGGAACACGATCAGCAGCAACTGGGTGGGCAGGTACCATGCGAGGTGGCGGCGCAGACGGCGGACCACCTGCGGGTTCCACTCGAAATGCGCGGTGCCCACGCCATTCTTTCCTGTAAACAGCAGGAACAGGTGTCCGACCATCCACCACAGCGCGGTGCTGAACAGCACCATCGCCAGTATTTCGACGCCGGGACCGATGTCGGGCAGCCGTTCGAGGCGGAAGCCGGTGGACGCGAGCAGAACCGGAACGGGGAGTACGCGCAGCAGGCTCCAGCCAATGGCCTGGAAGGTCAGCCCGATGCGGTCGGTGAAACGGTGGGTGGTCATTTCCGCGAGCTTGGCAAGATGGCTCGGGGTGTGGCGCGCCCAGGCCAGCAGCAGCACCGCGACCAGCAGCGTCAGCAGCGAGCCGGCGGGCCGGCCGATTGTGACCTGGATCAGCGCGGTCCGGATCTCCTTCCAGGACGCGGGATCCAGCAGCGCGAGCAGCGCTGCCGGGGCGCGCATCGACCACTCGGCGCCGACCGGGGCATGACTGGGCCACCAGAGCAGGGATTCGCGGAGCAGTTGCGACAGCTCCTCGATCTGCAGCACCGCCGCGCGGAGGCGGACCTCGGTCTGGCGCAGCTGCTCGGTGAGCATCTCGTCTGCCTGGAGCTGCATCCCGATCACCTCGCGCTGCAGGCGCCGGATTTCGGCCGCGGCGCGGTCCTCCGCGATCTCCAACGGGATCGGCGGCAGGGTACGCAGTTCATCTCGGAGCGTGATGTCGCGCAGTCGCGACTGGGCCAGTTCGCGCTCGAGATCGCGCAGAACGAATCTCAATTCGACCAGACCGCGCAGCCGCCGCTCTTCCTCGATCAGCAAGCCCCCGAGCACATCGGTGAGCCCCCCGATCTCGAGGCGTTCCCGGACGCTGGCGAGGGTCTGCGCAAGGTCGCTTTCGATCTGGATGTAGCGTTCGCGTTTGGCCTGAAGCTCACGGATTCTGGCCTGGGTCTCCGCGATCCGGTCGATGCGGTGCAGCAGCGACTGGATCTCGGGTGCGAAGCGCTGCGCGGCGTCCGGCTCGCGATCGGTCAGGCGGCGCAGGTCACCGCGCAGAGCGCGCAACTCCTCGCCCGTCCTCTCGGCAAGCTCCTCCGACAGCTGACCTCGCCGCTGGCCGAGCCATCGCCCCTCGAGATCCAGTGCACGAATCTCAAGCCGTAGAACCTCCATTCTCGGGGCCCGCACCTCGCCGTCCAGGTGAGCGGCGATCAGGCGGGCATCGGCACGGCGATCGCGGGCCTGTTCCCAGGCGTCCAGCGCATCGCGGAGGGCCGGATCCTGCAGCGGACCCCAGATTTCCGTCTCCGGGTCCGCGGCGCGTTCCTGACGCAGGCCTTCTATGGTCTCCGCGTGGGCTCGCGTCTGGGCTTCAAGGCGTTCCAGCGTCTGCTGCTTTTGTTCCTGCTCCAGAGAAACCTGGGTGCGTTGCCGTTCGAGCGCTGCGATGTCAGCCTCGATTCGGCTCAGTGTGCGGTCTTCGGGGGAAACCGGTGCCAGGCGGGCATCCAGAATTTCGCGCAGGCGCTGCTCGGCTTCGTTCAGACGCTGGTCGGCGGCGAGCGCGAGTTCGGCCCGCTCCAGAGCCCCGCGGATCCGCTCACGACCCGCCTGCTCGTGCTCCAGCGCAGCTTTCCAGAGGCTGTTTTCGGCCACCTCGGCTGCTGTGGCCTCGACCCGCTCGGCCAGCCGATCGGCCGGGCTGGCTTCCAGCCAGGCCTCTGCCGGCTCGGTGGCGATCGCCTCGACCATCGGCCGCACGCGCTCGCGTCCGTCACGGAGCGCGGCACGCAGATCCAGCAACTGTTGGGTGGTGACCGGTGGAGCGGCGGCCCCGTGGTCATTGCGCTCCTGCGCAATCAGGCCCGTGCTCCAGGCCATCAGCAGCAGCATGATCAGGAGTCGGGGTAGCGGGATCGAAAGGCGGTGCATGGTCTCTTGGCCTGGGCCCTGGGGCCCGCGCGTGGGGTGCCCGGCATTATGACAGGGCGGGAGGGCTGGCGCGCAGCGCCGGGGGGCGATGCTCCGAGCTCAGTCGGGGTTCGCGTCCAGTTGCGACAGCAGCGCAGGGAGCCCGTCGATGCGGGTTCCGGGCCGGACGCCGTGGCGCTCGAACCAGCCCCGGTTCACTTCGAGCGCGTAGCGGACCGGGCCCTCCGATGGGTGCACCCGGCGCGAATGCGGCTCCATATCGGCGATGTTGCGTACACGGTAGTCCCGGTCGATGAAGGCGACCGACAATGGAATGAGGGTGTTTTTCATCCACATGCCGACGACCTGGTCTCCCGGCCAGATGAACAGCATGCCGTGGTCGTCGGGCAGGTGTTCGCGGAACATCAGGCCGCGCGCCATCGTCTCGGGAGTGGCGGCGATCTCAACCGTCAGGGTCTGTCCGGCGATCGGCAACTCTCCGACCGGCAGGCTCTCCGCTGCAGCTGCAGCGGCCAGAACCCAGAGCATCATGAACCCGATCAAGGCCCGTGGCCCACGCAGCCCTCTGCCGGCTTCGAGGGTCCGCTGCAGCCAACCAGCCGGATGCTGAATCATTCCTTGTCCATGCGGCCGACCGCACAGCTGACGAAGGAGCGTGCCTTGGCGCCGGCAGACTTCAACCCCTGCACCGACCCGGTTTCCGGGTACCCCATCGAGGACAGTTTGCGGGTGATCTCGGGGCGCAGATCATCGCTCGCCTGCACCTCGACCACGCCTCCCTCGATGTCGACCTCCACCGAGCCGACGCCATCCACTGCCGCGAGGCCCTTGCGGATGCTGCCCGCGCAGCCGCCGCACTTGATGTTTTCCACTTCGATGCGCATGGGATCCTCCGGGGTTTCGCCAAGATCGGGAGCCTGCGGGTATGATTCCACATCAGGCCAAATGTTCAAGGGATTACCGCATGCCCCAGTATCGATCACGCACCACGACCCACGGTCGCAACATGGCCGGAGCCCGCGCGCTCTGGCGCGCGACTGGCATGAAGGACGGCGATTTCGGCAAGCCGATCATCGCGGTGGCGAACTCGTTCACCCAGTTCGTGCCGGGGCACGTGCACCTGAAGGACCTCGGACAACTGGTCGCGCGCGAGATCGAGAAAGCCGGTGGTGTCGCGAAGGAATTCAATACCATCGCCGTTGACGACGGGATCGCGATGGGGCACGGCGGCATGCTCTACTCGCTGCCGTCGCGCGAGATCATCGCCGACAGCGTGGAATACATGGTCAACGCGCATTGCGCGGATGCGCTGGTCTGCATCTCCAACTGCGACAAGATCACCCCCGGCATGCTGATGGCGGCGATGCGCCTGAACATCCCGGCGGTGTTCGTGTCCGGTGGCCCGATGGAAGCCGGCAAGGTCCAGCGCGACGGCAACGTGGTCCACCTCGACCTCGTGGACGCAATGGTGGTTGCGGCCGACCCGAACCAGACCGACGACACCGTGCAGGAGTACGAGCGCTCGGCCTGTCCGACCTGCGGCTCC
>PULL01000170.1 GCA_003550945.1 Thioalkalivibrio sp.
ATGTGCGCGAACTTCGACCAGTACACGGTACCGAACAGCGTGGTTCTGCCGGCGATAAACAGGGCGAAGAAGAGCCAGCCGATCGCGGTGCCCTGGGTGAAGGACCACAGCAGAGCAAAGGTGGCGGTGGCGAGAAGCGACAGGATGAAGATGTCTCCCCGCGACACGCGGTACCAAGGGTACCCCTCTGAAGACACGTCGACACGGATCGCGAACCAGAACCAGTAGCCTCCGGCGGCGAGGGACAGCGCGCCCAGATGCCACAGCAGTGACAGGAACGGAGCGGCCTCGGTGCCGGGGGCGGTGCGCCCGAAGATCAGGATGGCACTCACCACCACGAAGACGATGAAGCCGTACATCATCAGCAGGTGGGAATACCGCCGCTGAGAATTGGCGAATTCGCCAGCCGTCAGCACCTCCTTTCCTACCGTCTTGACCATGAGCCCGATTTTCTCGCCGGAACCCACGCTGCGTTTTGCGCTCTGTTGTGCCTTCTTCGCGTTCTCGAAGAAATATTTGGCGTTCTTTTTGTGAAGCATGTCGAGAATCACGCCTCCGGCCACCAGGATGACCATCAGCACGACGTAGGTCTGCATAACCGCCGGCGGAATGACCGCTGCGAGTTCGGCGAAGGGGTTGCTTGTAATCACGGGCTTCAGCCTCCTTGGTGTCTCGGAAATCACCCGAGTCTGTTGGATTCCAATTAACGATTCAAATCAAAGTTACTTGACAACCCATAAGCACGGCTTATGGGTACGGGCTCGAATGGCGCTGCGGCAACGACGGCTCCGGCGGGCGCCAACGGGGTTTTCGTGGACGGGGGCGGTGCGGACCACCGCGAACCCGATCGATGCTGCATAACGGGAAATCCCCACCGGCGCAATCGGTTGAACGCGCGCTTTGCGATGAACCCGCCGGCCCATGGGACCGGAGGCAAACCGTGCGGGCGCGAGGAACAGCCGCAGTTTATTAGTATTTGCTGATTAAAAATGCCAATCCATTATGCACTATCTTGTGCTACGTTACCGCGGTTTGTGCTCGCCAAAACCGGCGCGACCGAGGCCGCCCCGGTCGCCGCGTGCGCGGCGGCGATGCCGCGAAGCCATTTAACCACGACATCCATACTCGGCAGGAGACCGAACTCATGATCAAGCCACACGGCGCGGAAACGCTGAAGCCCCTGTTCATCTACGACACCGAACGGCACCACGCCCTGATGCACGAGGCCGAATCCCTCCCCTCGGTGGTCATCAGCTCGGCCGCGGCGGGCAACGCGGTGATGATGGGGGGCGGCTATTTCACTCCGCTCACCGGCTTCATGAACGTCGCCGACGCGATGAGCTGCGCCGAAAGCATGCGAACCACCAGCGGCCTCTTTTTCCCGGTACCGGTGGTGAACCTGCTCGAGAACGCCGACGCGATCAAGGGTGCGAAGCGCATCGCGCTGCGCGACCCGAACATGGAGGGCAACCCGGTCCTCGCGATTCAGGAGGTCGAGGCGATCGAGGAGTTCACCCCGGAGCAGATGGAGGTCATCACCCAGAAGGTCTATGGCACGACCGATCGCGAACACCCGGGTGTCGCCGCCTTCAACGGCGTTGGCCGCGTTTGCGTTTCCGGGCCAATCCAGGTGCTGCACTTCTCCTATTTCCAGGACGACTTCCCCGATACCTTCCGCACCGCCGTCGAGATCCGCAACGAGATCACCGAACGCGGCTGGAAGAAGGTGGTCGCGTTCCAGACCCGCAACCCGATGCACCGCGCCCACGAGGAGCTGTGCCGCATGGCGATGGACCAGCTTGAGGCCGACGGTGTGGTCATCCACATGCTGCTCGGCAAGCTGAAGGCCGGCGACATCCCGGCGCCGGTGCGTGACGCGGCGATCCGCAAGATGGCCGAACTCTACTTCCCGCCGAACACGGTGATGATCACCGGCTACGGGTTCGACATGCTCTATGCCGGCCCGCGTGAGGCGGTACTGCACGCGCTGTTCCGGCAGAACATGGGGGCGACGCACTTCATCATCGGTCGCGACCATGCGGGGGTCGGCGACTACTACGGGGCCTTCGACGCCCAGACAATCTTCGACACGGACGTCCCGCCCGACGCATTGGAGATCGAGATCTTCCGCGCCGACCACACCGCGTACTCCAAGAAGCTCAACCGCGTGGTGATGATGCGCGACGTGCCCGACCACACCAAGGAGGACTTCGTGCTGCTGTCGGGTACCAAGGTGCGCGAGATGCTGGGCCGTGGCGAGGCACCCCCGCCCGAGTTCTCCCGCCCCGAAGTCGCGCAGATCCTGATGGACTACTACCAGGCTCTCGACAAGAAGTAGTCGGGAGGTCCGCTGACGGCGCACGGCAGGACGGCTGCGGGGACCACCCGGCCCGCAGCCGTCCTTCGCCTTCAGTATTTCTTCGAGAGCGCGGACTGGATCTCCGCGAAGGTACGCGCAACGTCGAAGGTCTGAACCTGCAGACCCAGCTGGCGGCCAATCTGGGTGGCCGAGAACACCCCGCGAATGTGCGTCGCGCCGGTCGCCGGGTCCTTCTCCCCCACCAGGGCGTGCTGCCGTCCCCAGTTCTTCAGCGTCGCGACGATGTCGCCCACCTCGGCGTGCATCACGCGATTCAGGTCCAGAAGGTCCATGCTCTCCAGCGGAGCCATCAGGTCGCGCACCCTGAGGTCATCGTGGCGGACGCCACGCTCACGGACCATCTGGATCGGGCGTTCCCCCTGGGTGTCGCGAGCGGTGATCAGCCCGAGCACGCGGCCCGCCTCCAGCACGATCAGCAGGCGCACACCGCGGGCGATCATTTCCTCGGTCGCCCCGCTCAACGTCGCATCGGGGCCGATGGTGGCCACCGGAACCTTCCGGAAGTCGGTCATCACACAGAGGGCCGATGAGGACATCGTCACGGGTGCCGGACCCTCGGTGACCTGCTGAAGACCGGTTCCCGGGACCGCCTTGTGCGAAGGAAGGGGTTTGTGCGGGCTTTCTGCGCTCATCTGTTTTCTCCATCCTGGGCGGGCGCTAAACGATGCACTGACGGGGAGGCGCTGACAAGCCAACCCCACCATTCAGGATAAACAGCCGGTCCCCGACCCCAGGGGCGCAGCGCCGGGCCCGGCCCTCACCCCCGGCCCCTCTCCCGCACGCGGGAGAGGGGAGAATGCATGACCTTCACGTTACCCCCCGGCCGAGACCTCTTCGGGCGTCAACCGGATCTCGAAGCTCATGCGTTCGAGGTTGCCGATGGCCCAGGTGGCTTCCGGCGCGCCCAGGCCGGCCACGGTACCCGGATTCACGACCCAGGTTGAGCCGTTCCTTACGTGCGGCTGCTGCCGTATCTCGGGTTCGTGGCTGTGCCCGCAGCACACGAGATCGTAGTCGCCGGTGCAGGCCATCGCGTGGGCATAGTGCGGGTAATGGGTGACGAAAATGCGCCGACCACCCAGGGTGATGATTCCATCGTGCCCGTAGTAGGTCAGCAGGCCGTTGGACTGGTGGGCAATACGCGAGATCGCGACGGGATCGCCGAGGTTGTTCCCGTGCACCGCGTGGATGGGGAGACCCAGCTTCAGCGAGGCCCTCAGCGTGTTGCCGCCGATCAGGTCGCCGCAATGAATCACCGCCTCGGCCCCCTCGGCGGCACTGGCCTCGATCGCCCGCGCCAGCATCGGGCCGCGGTCGTGGCTGTCCGACACGATGCAGATCTTCATCGGCGGACCCGTGTCACGGCCTCGGCCAGCACGCGGACGGCGCGTCCGTGCACGCCAAGCCTGCGCAGGCGCCGCTGCAACGGGATGCGGATGACGCCGCGCCGCTCGTGTTCGGTGAAGTCGGGGATCCGCTCGACCACGTCCGGTTTCCTTGGGGGCTTATGGATGGATAAAAAAATTTGCCTTGTCCGACCCACCCCGGGCCGTCATACTGGGCGGAGTATATCGTAATTTACTTATCATTCAAGGCGCTATTCATCATGGCACAGACCCCCTCGCAGGAAGTGAAAAATACCACTTGTTATATGTGTGCGTGCCGCTGCGGCATCCGCGTGCACCTGCGCGATGGCGAGGTCCGCTACATCGACGGCAACCCCGATCACCCGATCAACAAGGGGGTGATCTGCGCGAAGGGTTCCTCGGGGATCATGAAGCAGTACTCCCCCGC
>PULL01000323.1 GCA_003550945.1 Thioalkalivibrio sp.
CAAACCGCGGCCCTAAACCGGCTCTGCCCCTCCCTCTGCAACGCCCTGACCGGAAAAACCGACGGCAACGAGATGCTGGCAGCTTTGGACCGCCAGCAGCTCTTTGTCACTGCCCTTGATGACCGCAAAACCTGGTTTCGCTACCATCCCCTTTTTGCCGACCTGATCAGGCACCAGTTGGAAAAGGCCCATCCCGGCCAGGAGGCTGAACAGCATGAAAAAGCGGCAAAATGGTTCCTGGAAGCGGGAGAACCGGGAGAAGCGCTCCGCCACGCCCGCAGCGCCGGAAATCTACAACAAGCCGCTGCTATCCTCGATCGGCATTTTGAACAAATCATGATCACCGAAGGATCGGGTTTGCCCAGGGAATGTATGGAAGAATTACCCGATCACCTCCTGGTTGAATTCCCCATCCTCCTTGCTTACAAAGCTCTCTACCGCTTTGTCCGGCAGAACAATGAAGAAGCGGCAAAATTAATGCAGATGGCAGAAAAACTCAGCTACGATGACCGGGAAAAACAGCAGGAATTCCAGGGCACCATGGCCCTTTTAAAGATGTACTTCAACTTCTGCGAAAATAATATCACCCGGGCCCTGGATTACGCTGAAACTGCCCTGCAGCAGCTGCCCATCCATACCAGTTTCTGGCGTATTTACGCAGCCATTATCTCAGGCGATGCCAGTTTCATGTCCGGTGACTTCAATAAAGCTTACCCTTACTTACAGAAGGCGCTCCAAATCAGCCGTGATTCCGGCATTAACCATTCCACGGTTACTGCCGGTTTCAAACTGACCCATACCCTCTACTACCTGGGAAAACTTAAAGAAGCAGAAGAGCTGGCCCGTGAAATTTTAAAATTTGCCGGCGATCACGGTTTTTCCAGCCTGCCCCGGGTCGGGTGCCTCTGGGCCCTGCTCGGGGAAATATTAAGAGAAAAGGGGAACCTCGAAGAAGCAGAAAACTGCATCAAACGCGGCCTTGACATCAGTAAACCGGAAAAACCTTTTCTGGGCATGAATTATATTTTCCGTGCTGCCCTGTCCTTCTCCGAGGGAAAACTAGAACAGGTTTTGGAGGTTACCGCAATAATTAAGGAGCTTAGCCGGGAGCTGGGTTTACCTCAATTTGTTGTGATCCCCGCCGCTGCCTGGGAAGGGCGTATTTGCTTTGAACAGGATGATCCGGCTAAAGCAGAAGAAATCCTGGCTGAAGCGGGTATCACAGCAGGCGGCGAGGGTTCTTTCAGCTGTGAAAAAGGTTACCTGACCCTGGCCAGGCTTATGGCCTGTAGCGCCGAAGATAACCGGGACCGGGCAGACCTGTTACTGGAGAAAATTGAGGCCTTTGCCGGCCGCGGAGGCAACCGGAAGCACCTGCTTGAAACCAGGCTTCTTAAAAGTTTGCTGGAAGAGAAGAAAGGCCGTCCCGAAAAAGCGGAAACAATTCTCATGGAAGCTCTCGAAACCGGAAAAGAGGCAGGCTATTTCCAGGTTTTCATCGATGAAGGCAGGGAACTGGAGCCGGTTTTTTACCGGCTCTTGAATAACGGTAAGAAAAAAAAGCAGCTGCCGGACAACAAGGAACTGATCGAATATACTGCAGAAATATACAGGGCAATCAAGGGCGAGAAGAAGGCGCCCGCCAAAAAGGAGAAAAAGGATATAACTGGGCCAAAAGCAGGCCGCCAGCTGGTGGAAGAGCTTAATGAACGGGAACTGGAAATCTTAAAGCTCTTAGCTGAAGGCTATTCCAACCGGGAAATATCTGAAGAGCTTTACCTGTCGGTAGGGACCGTTAAATGGTATACCAGCAATATCTACGGCAAACTGGGAGCCAGGAGCAGGGCAGGAGCCGTGGCCCTGGCTCAAAAATTAGACCTTTTGCCCTAAACATGCCGCCAGCGGCACCGGGGGCAACACACCGGGAATCACGAACTCCACGGGGGCAGGTTTTACAATATCACTATTTCCAATGAACATCCGAAGCCATGAAACTCATCTATACCCCCGTTTAACCCCATCTTCATCTCCTGCTTAAAATAAAGCCTCATCCATGAATAGAATCAATCACCGTTCAAGATCTCTACTTTACCCGTTTCACCGTTAATCCTGACTTTTTGCCCGTCTTGAAACCGGGTCGTGGCATTCTTCACCCCGACAACAGCCGGTATGCCGTACTCCCTGGCCACAACAGACCCGTGGGAAATGGGGCCGCCGGTTTCCATGATCAGGCCCCCGATGATCATGAACAGGGGCGTCCAGGCCGGATTGGTGGCAGCGGTAACCATTATATCGCCCCGGTTTAGCTTTTCTGCTTCCCCGGGAGTATTGAGCACTTTAATCGTCCCTTCACAGTAACCGGGCGATACGGGCATCCCCTTATTGGGGTCATCACCCTCACCCGGTGGAGCGGAATAGAAAGTTTCTCCGGTGCTGGTCATGATGCGGGGCACAGAAGCTCTTCTCGTTTCTTTTTCGTACTCCCGCCGGTTCTGCCCGACCTTTTCCTGCAGCTTTTCGCCGGATTCCAGGTCCTCTAAGGTAATCATGAATATATCTTCCCTGTGCGCTATCCTGCCTTCTTCCTGCAGTTCCGCGCCAACCTCCAGCAGCATCTCCCGGTAGGTGGCAATAGCTTTAAGCAGGACAAACTTGGGGTATTCCCTGATGCCGTAAAGTTCCCGGTGGCCTTTCAACCATTTGCTGACCTTTGCAGCATCCTTGCCGGCTCCCTGCAGTTTTAAGCGGGAAACTATATTTTCAATCGCCATTTCCGCTTCTTCCTGCTCCCGGTAAAACTTTTCAACACCCTGCCGGTAAGTCTTGTGTTCAATATATAACTTGATCAGGCCGGTTAAATATTCGGGGTCTTCATTCCACCTGGGTATGCCGACATCTATTTCTGATACTGACCTGTGACCGTATTTTTCAAGCAAACATTTGATTTCGGGATGATCGGGAGAGGGTTCTTCTCCGGCCTGGTCTATCCTTTTTGCCGCCTTAAGCATATCAAGTCCCATTTCCGTGGTTATACAGTTGGGAACCGATTTTTCCACCCTATCCACTTCCGCCGGGTCAATTTCGTATTTACTAATTAGGTTCCTGGCCTGATCCAGGTAATTAAGGGAGACAATGCCGTAGAACATTATTTCAAAAGCAATAAAGAGAATATAATCAGGGCAGGTGCGTTCAATAAATTCCAGCTTCTCTTTTGTGGAAGCAAGCCTTTTTTTACTGCGCTCGATATCGGCCATCACCTGTTCGCCGTATTTAAAAGCCCGGTTGAGAGCTTTTTTTGGGAAAAACTTGCCGTAAAGCAATTTTGGCATGGCAGTAAAATTATACTTGATGATCCAGGGGTTGACCCTGGTGAAGAAGCCTTGAATACTCCTTATGAAGGGAGTGCGCGGCTTAGAAAGCGCTTCACTTTCTCTTTCCAAAAGGTGCATAATAATATCAATGGTGACAGGATCTTTATTAAACATCGGGTTGGTTTTCAGTTCGTCCTGGACTTTTTTTAGCTTGATCAATTCTGTAATATCAAAGAAAAACCTGCCGGTAGCGCTTTTGTTCCACAGGGCCGGTTCACGCAAGTAGCGCCTGTTCATTCGCCGGCCCACGTTAAGGTACATCTTCTTGAATAAATCCAGCCCTAGCGGCGTAAGCGGTTCATGCATACCCTGGGAATAAAGAGAAATATTAACATAAACATGGAGCTTGTCATCGGTATCTAGCGGTTCCGGCATGGGGAAAAGGGCGGTAACCGGCCGGGTTTGCACAAGATAGAATTCTCCCCCGGCATAAGCCCACTCCAGGTCCTGGGGAGACCTGTAATGCCCTTCCACCCTGCAGGCCAAATCGAGGATTTTTTTTCTTTCTGCCAGGTCTAAAGTAACCTCATCCTGCTGTTCTTTTTCCACAGCGGTGAGCCCGGTGCCGCTTGCAGTTCTTACCGTCTGCACTTTTTTGGTCGCTATATATTCATCTAACGTTTCCCCGTCATTTTTGTTAATAACCCACTGGTCGGGATCAACCTCCCCACCGACTATCGCTTCTCCCAGGCCCCAGGAAGAACTGAGCGACACCTGATCCCTCCTGCCATTGACCGGGTTGGCGGTAAAGAGGATCCCTGATTTCTCCGAGTCGATCTGTTTTTGCACGACCAC
>PULL01000032.1 GCA_003550945.1 Thioalkalivibrio sp.
ACCCATTTCGGGATCGACGGAATGTGATAGCCGTAGCGTGTACGCGTCCAGTCGCTGATGTGGGCCAGCTCCGTGCTGAGAATCTCGATTCTGCCCGAGGGTGTCTCAAACCGTTGCCCCTGTTGAATCTGTTTCTCGAAGGCCACGTAGGGTTTGCCGAGATCGAACTTGTAGATGCCGTGGCTCTTGAACTCCTCCCAGGACATGGTGACGCCCTGGTTGGGCATCACCCGGTTTTGCCACCACTCGCGAAGATAGGCCTCGTCGACAGCGTCGTCGTTCAGGAAGTATTCGCGGGTCGCCTTCGGATTGAACAGCCGCCCGAACGAGCCGTAGCCCTGCGGGTTCAGGTCGCCGATCCGGTAGGCCAGCTCGGTGAAGATCTGGAAGTCGGATTTGCTCTCGCCGAGCGGCGCAATCACCTTCGGCCGGTGGATGTAGTAATGCCCCTTGTACCAGGGCAGGGCAACGTCATGACGCTCGAAATGCGTGGCTACCGGCAGCAGGACGTCGGCGTACAGGCCGGACGGCGTGATGGTCGAGTCCATGCACACGACCAGCTCAAGCTTGTCGATCGCCTCGATTTCCCGGTTGATGTTGGTGAGCTGGTTGAACCAGTCGGATCCGTGCCAGAAGATCGCCTTGATGTTCGGAATCACCCCGTCAAGATGATCGTCACGCGGCCAGAGGCCCGCTTCCTCGCGCCGCACGTTCGGGTAGTTCAGCACGATGTGTGCCCAGCGGTCCGACTTGATCGACGCGAACCAGACGTTGGCCCATTGGTCGTAGGGATAGGCGACGGCCTCGGCGCTCCAGCCCTTGCCGACCCCTTCCGCGGACCCGCCCAGCACGCCGATGTTTCCGGTCATCGCCTGAAGCGCCGCTGCCATGCGGTTGTATTGCTCCCCGTACAAGGCCCGGCCGGGCGCCCAGGAGGCCTTCAGCGCCGCCGGCTTCGTGGTGGCATACATGTCCGCGAGCTTGCGGATGTCGTCGGCCTTCACCCCGCAGATCGGTTCGGCCCACTCCGGGGTTTTTGGAATGCCGTCGTAGGTGCCGAGAATGTAGTCCTTGAAGTTTTCCCGCCCGTTCACCGAGTGCGGGGCCCATTGCGGCATCGTTCCCGCGTCCATGCCCATGCAGAAGCGGTTGATGAACTCCTGGTCCTGCAGGTTGTTGGTGAAGATGTAATGGGCCATCCCGGCCAGCATGGCGCCGTCGGTGTTCGGCTTGATCGGGATCCACCAGGCGTCATAGGCCTGCGCCGAGTCGGTGTACTGCGGGTCGACCAGCACGAACTTGCAGCCGTTCTGCTTGGCCATGCGCATGTAATAGAAGGTGTTGCCACCGTGGAACGTGTAGGCGGGGTTCCATCCCCACATGATGATGAGCTTGCTGTGCGCGAACGCATTGTCTTCGTTGCCGTCGTTAATGGTGCCGAAGGTCCAGCGCGAACTGGTGGTGGTGCCCTGGTAGCTGGGCACGGACCAGGAGCTCGTACGGCAGCCGAACATGCCGAGGAAGCGGCTCAGCAGCCCCTCGATCTGGTCGGATTTGTGCAGCACCCCGTAGGACGCCCCCGCATAGCCCTGATCGAGGATCGCCGTCGGGCCGTACTGGTCCTTGATCGTGATCATCCTGCGCGCGACAAGATCCAGCGCCTCGTCCCATGTGGCCCGCCGGAAGCGGCCCTCGCCGCGCTTCCCGACGCGGATCATGGGGTAGAGCAGGCGCTCGGCCGAGTAGATGCGTTGCCGATAGGAACGTCCGCGCAGGCAGGCGCGCAACTGAGGCTCCTCGAAGGTGTCCTTACCGTAGAAGCCGTTGGCCTGGTAGGTTCCGTTGTCGGTGGAAAGGCGGACGATGACGTCGCCGCGCTTGTGGGCGATGAGTGCATGCCGAGAGCCGCAGTTGTGCGCGCAACTCGTGACCACGGTGTGCAGATCGTCATCCCGGGGATAAGGCTCATAGGCGAAGGCCTTGGCCTCGTCGATCCGAACCAGGTTGCTGGCACTCAGCGTCGCCGCACCGGCGGCCGACGCCTTCAGGAAGCTGCGCCGGTTGAGCCTGAGCCGTTCAGACAGTCGTTCGAGCAGGGTATCGGTGGTCATGATCATTGGCTCCCGGCGGTTGCACCCGCGGTCGGGGTGCTCTCTGAGTGGGTTCTGAAGCGCTCTTGTGACTCGGTGGGGCGTTCGCGGGCCCATTCCGGAACCGCCTCCGGCATTCCCGGCCAGGCGTTGCGCGGGTAGGGGTAAGCGATCCGGTACCAGGACCGGCCGCCGTGGCAGCCGTAGCACGAATCCGCGGAGCGCTCACCCGCCGCCTCGATGGCCTCGGCCTTCAGGAAATTCACGTCGTGACGGGTCGTTCGGAATGCCGCATGGCAACCGGTGCACGAATTGCCGAACATCTCCGCGTGCTGATGCCAGGGTCCGGGCAGGTTCATCACCTCGTAGTCGAACTTGCCGTGGCACATCAGGCAGATATTCGGATCTACATGTTTGCGCAGAATTAGCCCTTCCTGGGTATCGGCGGCGCCACCACTGGCTTCCTCGCGCGGGTCGTTGCCCTGATGGCAGGTCGTGCACTGCAGATTCATGAGTTCCGTGGCCATCGGTGTGACCAGATGGCGGCGATGGAAGGTTTCCTGTTCGCCTTCGTAAACCTCGAGCGTCTGGTACCAGGCCAGCGTGTCCTCGGTCCGGAGCCCGGCCGGAGTTACGCTACGAACCCGTTGAGCGACGACCTCCTGATGACAGGCCAGGCACTGCGCGTTGGTGGCCTGGCTGATTGCGGGCTGGAAATGAATGGGATGCCAGCGCGCGGCATCGTAAGGGAAGGGTGCCGGTCCGCGGGGGGTGCCCATCACATGAGGTCCGGGTGGATGCCAGAACGTCATCTCCGGTTGCTCCGATACGGATTGTGCGGCGCCGCTGGACATCAGCACGATACCGGTCAGGGCCAGCAACGCGGCGCAGGTCAGGGTTGCGAAAACTCGGTGTTGCGAACGCATGGTTGTTCTCCAGGCGGGAATCGTTGCGGCGACTCCGGGTTTCACCGGGGGTATGTGCACGGGGCTGTGTTCATGCGCACCTTGTCCGCCGGCCTCATTGGGCGGGGTGCCAGCCGCGGATGTCGTAATAGCCCGGCATGCCAGGTTGAATGAACGGCGTGTACCAGTTGCCCTGATGCCGCAGAAAGAGAAGGCTCATCGGGTAGGGTTCCGAGACCCCGTGCAGCGCCCGCTGAAACCAGATTGGCCCATGGGCATCGTGCGTGATCACGGGTGCCCCTTCAGGACGTTGGTCCGGGTTGACTCCGGCAATGGGATGGCTCGCCTGAGCCGTGCTGGTGGCCGCGATGAACCACAGTGCGCCACAGCTCAAAAGGGTGATTTTTCCCCGCGCTTTGCTTCGATGCATCAGTCCAACTCCTCTGAAGACGTTGCTCTAGCATGTGCGACAGTCGGGTCAGCAAGGGCCGTGCCACGCGTGCCGGTCCGGGGTCCAAGGGGCCGTTGCAACCAAGGTCCCATTCACTTCTCGGGTAGCGCCGTAACCACGACCGCGGTCCGGAGATCAGGGGCTTATGGATGTACACCCATAGGTTTCGCTGTGGGCCGGCCCCGCAGATGGAAAACGCCACCGGTGTCTCTGCGGTTTCCCCACGTTGGCGCTCTTCGCTGTCCTCGTCTTCCGCCTTGTGCCCCGCAACCTGAACTTATGGCAGGCGGGTGGAACGGCAAGCGCTCATCTCGCCGGCCGGGGCCGTTGGCGGCAACGGTACGGATTGCGTCATGCCGTTGATTTAACGACGTCAAACGTATTCATGCCTCGGCTTCTCGGTGGCGGATCCCCAGCACGGGAACCTCATGACGGTTTGGCAGGTTGAGCCAACCGGTGCGAGGCGACCGATCCGTTCAGCGGACCGAAGGCTGCCGGCTGCCAAATTGGCATACAAGCGAATCGCAGGACGCTCTAGACTCCGGGTATGAGAGGGTCGGTCGTCGGGGTGTCTCCCGCGGGAGATGTGCTCCGGTCGTCTGGGAGCCCAGCCCTTCAGGCGACGAGGCCTGGTGACCGGTTTGTGCGGATGAGCACGGCGATTGAGGAATCATGTTGAAGGCGATCCGATTCTGGGC
>PULL01000179.1 GCA_003550945.1 Thioalkalivibrio sp.
ATGCGCTCCATGACCGGCCGCGGCAGCCCCGGGGCCGACCGCCACTCCAGCCTGTATGGCCAGGCGGTGCAGGTGGAGACCGCACGCAATGCGGTCGAGCAGGCCCGCGCCGCGCTGTGGGAACTGGATCAGGCGCTGGAGAACGCGGTTAGCTACGCGCCGTTCGACGGGGTGATCCTGAGGAAGACGGTTGAGCGCGGCGACATCGTGCAGCCGGGCATGCCGCTGGTCAGCTTTGGCGACATCAGCCGCCTGCAGCTGCGCGTGGACGTTCCGAGCAGCGTGCTGCCCGTGGTGCGGTCCAACGAGGAGTTTCTGATCAAGCTGGACGACAACGCGGCGCCGGTGAGCGCGACCCTCGACCGCGTGTTCCCGATGGCCGAGCCCGGGGCGCACACCACGACGGTCAAGTTCAACCTGCCGGAGGGTTGCGGTGCCCACTCGGGCCAGTATGCCGAGGTGCTGATCCCGGATCCGTCGCAGACCGCGCAGCCGCACCCGGCGATTCCCGAATCCGCGATCCTCTGGCGCGGCAGCCTGCCCTCCGTGTTCCTGGTCGAGGAAGGCGGGGACCTCAGGCTGCGTCTGATCCGCATCGGCGATCGCGCGCCCGACGGCCGCATCAGTGTCATCTCCGGCATTCGCGTGGGTGACCGGATTCTTGCGAACCCCGCAGCCGGTACCCGTTCGGGTTCCTGAACCCATGCCGCGGCCCCCGAGGGCGATTGCGCCGGTCCCCGCCATGCCGGGTCCGGGGTCGCCCACCGTTGCCGCAACCAGACCAGGCCGTTGAGTCCGGTCACCCCTCCGACTGACCCGTCCGGGAAACCCTGACCATGACCACCCCCACCAGCAATGGATCGCATCGCGCGGAGTCCCACCCGATTCTCGACGCGGAACTCGGTTTCGCGGGCAAGCTGGGCAATGCCTTCATTCACTCGCCGCTGTCGCCGCTGCTCTACGCGGCGATGATGCTGCTCGGGATCTACGGGCTGCTGGCCACCCCGCGCCAGGAGGACCCGGAGATCTCGGTGCCGATGATCGACATCTTCTACCAGATGCCCGGGGCGGCGGCGGAGGAGATCGCGCAGATGCTGATCGGGCCGCAGGAGCGCGTGCTGTCCGAGATTCCGGGGGTGAAGCACGTCTACTCCGCGAGCGACCAGGAACACGGCATGATCACGCTGGAGTTCGAGGTCGGCGAAGACATGGAGTCGGCGATCCTGCGCACCAGCGACAAATTGCGCACCAACATCGATCTCCTGCCGCCGGGCGCCCACGAGGGGCAGATGAAGCCCAAGGAGATCGACGACGTTCCCGTGCTGACGCTGACGCTCTGGTCCGAGGAAGTCGACGACGCCAAGCTGCGCGCGCTGGCCCTCGACGTGCAGCAGCACCTGAAGCAGGTCCCGAGGACCGGCAACACCTTCATCAGCGGCGGGCGCACGTGGCAGGTGCACATCAACGCCCAGCCGGAGCGGCTGGCGGCCTACGGCATGAGCATGGCGCAGATCGCGCAGGTGGTGCAGGGCTTCAACGCGAAGATGACGGTCGGTTCCACCGAACGGGACGGGCAGTTCGCGTTCGTGCTCACGGGCTCCTTCCTGACCAGCGTCAGCCAGATCCGCAACCTGGTGGTCGGCAGTCACGAGGGCCGCCCGGTCTACCTGCACGAGGTGGCCGACGTCAGTGCCGGTCCCGAGGACGTGCGCCGCATGGTCAACTTCGCGACCGGCGCGGCCCACGTGGGGGATCCGGTCGACTACGCGCAGGCGGTCACCATCGCGATCGCGAAACAGCAGGGCGCCAACGGGGTCGAGGTGGTCAACGACGTTCTTGCCGAACTCGAGCGCATCCGCGGCTTCCTGATCCCGGACGACGTGCACATCGAGATCACGCGCAACTATGGCGAGACGGCGAACGAGAAGGTGAACGACCTGCTGTTCAAGCTGTTCATCGCGACCGCCGCGGTCACCCTGCTGGTCTGGTACTCGATGGGCTGGAAGCCTGCCGTGGTGGTGCTGCTGACGATCCCGGTGGTGCTGGTGATCACCGTCTTCATCTCGATGTGGATGGGGTATTCGATCAACCGGGTGTCGCTGTTCGCGCTGATCTTCTCGATCGGGTTCCTGGTCGACAACGCGATCGTGATCGTCGAGAACATCTACCGGCGCTGGCTGATGGCGGGCGAGCCTTCCACCGAGGTCGCGATCGACGCGGTGCGCGAGGTGGGCAACCCGACGATCCTCGCGACCTTCACCGTGGTCGCGGCGCTGCTGCCGATGGGCTTCGTCTCCGGGATGATGGGCCCGTACATGGAGCCGATTCCGGCGCTGGGTTCGGTGGCGATGATCTTCTCGCTGTTCGCCGCGCTGGTGTTCGCGCCCTGGCTGGCGATGCGCATCGTGCCCAGCATGGCCAAGCTGAACGCGATGCATCACCGCGAAGAGAAGATGGCCAACCGGCTGGAGGGCTTCTACCAGACCGCCATCGGGGGGCTCTACCATCAGAAGCGCTGGGGCTACCTGTTCCTGTTCGGGCTGTTCCTCAGCTTCTTCCTCGCGATGCTGATGTTCTACATCACCGCGATCACGGTGAAGATGCTGCCGCTCGACAACAAGGCCGAGTTCCAGGTCGTGATCGACATGCCGGCCGGGACCGCGCTGCCCGAGACCGCCAGTTTCACCACCGAGATCGCCGAGATCGTGCGCCAGGATCCGGACGTGCTGTCGGTGCAGACCTATGTCGGGACCGCGATTCCGTTCGATTTCAACGGCCTGGTGCGCCACTACTACCTGCGCACCTTCCCCTGGCAGGGCCAGATCCAGGTGATCCTGACCCACAAGAGCCAGCGCAAGCGCGACAGCCATACCATCGCGAACGAGGTCCGGGAAAGGCTCGCCCCGCTGGTCGAGGCCTCCGGCATCAAGGCCTACGACGGTGCGGGCGTGACCGTGGTGGAGATGCCACCTGGGCCGCCGGTGCTGCAGACACTGGTCGCCGAGGTCTACGGACCGGACGCGGCCACGCGCCAACAGGTCGCGCGCGACCTGCAGGCGATCTTCGCGCAGTCCGAGCTGGTCGGTGAAGAGCAGACGATGATGCGCGCGCCAATGAGCCAGTGGCGCTTCGAGGTGGATGCCGCGAAGGCGGCGCTGAACGGCGTCAGCATCGACAGCATCAACCAGCACCTGGCGATGGCGATGGGCGAATTCAAGGTCGGCGACCTCAAGCAGCGCGGCCTGCAGGAACCGACCTTCATCGTGATGCAGGTGCCGCTGCACCGGCGCGCCAACCTCGACAACCTGCGCGATCTGCCGGTGATGAACATGATGCAGACCGCCACGGTGCCGCTGGGCGAACTGGGACGCTTCGTCGAAGAGACCCGCGACGACATCATCTTCCGCAAGGACCTGCGCCCGGTGGAGTTCGTGCTCGGCGATGCCACGGGCCGGCTGGCCGCGCCAATCTACGCGCAGATCGACGTGAACCGCATGCTCCGCGACTACGTCGCGCCCGACGGCGTGCGCATTGCCGGCACCTACACCGGGCCGCCCCAGACCGACATGCAGTCCGGCTTCGCCTGGGGCGGCGAGTGGACCGTGACCTACGAGACCTTCCGCGACATGGGCATCGCCTACCTGATCGCGCTGATCGCGATCTACATGCTGGTGGTCTGGCAGTTCGGCAACTTCATCATCCCGGCGATCATCATGGTGCCGATCCCGCTGACGCTGCTCGGCATCGTGCCTGGACACATGCTGTTCGGCGCCGACTTCACCGCGACGTCGATGATCGGCTTCATCGCGCTTGCCGGCATCATCGTGCGCAACTCCATCCTGCTGGTGGACTTCACGCTGGTGCTCCTGCGCGACGGCCTCTCGTTCTACGACGCGGTGATCACCGCGACCAAGGCACGAACCCGCCCGATCATCATCACCGCGCTCGCGCTGGTGCTCGGTTCCGCGGTGATCCTGACCGACCCGATCTTCCAGGGCATGGCGATCTCGCTGCTTTTCGGGGTGTTCGTGTCCACGGTCCTGACCCTGGTGGTGGTGCCGCTGGGCTGCCTCAGCATCGGCGAGGAAACCTTCCGCAAGGCCGCCAAACTGCCACCCACCCCCACCGAAGACCCCGAGC
>PULL01000232.1 GCA_003550945.1 Thioalkalivibrio sp.
AAAAAAAACGCCGGGGCTAGCCCCGGCGTCGATACCCGCTCCCCGGTAAAGCCGGGGTCGGTCAGGCTGCGTCGTGACGGAAGATGAAGTGGTGTCGCGCGCGGCGCTCGTCCTGCCGCCTTGCAACCTTCTGCACCTCCGGACGATTGGCGAACTGCGCCAGCGTAATGCCGTCGAGAAAGTCGTGCAGCTGCTGGCTCAGGTCGTCCCAGAGCTCGTGGGTCAGGCAGCGCTCGCCCTGCTGGCAGTCCTTGTGCCCCTTGCAGCGGGTCACGTCTACGGATTCGTCGACGGCCATGATGATGTCGGCGATGCTGATCTGATCGGCACGCTTGGCAAGGCGATAACCGCCGCCGGGACCGCGCACGCCTTCGACGAGGCTAGCCTTGCGCAGCTTCGCGAACAGCTGTTCCAGGTAAGACAGGGAGATACCCTGGCACTGCGAGATGTCGGCCAGCGTCACCGGTCCGATCCGGTCGTGGATGGCCAGGTCCATCATGGCGGTGACCGCGTAGCGGCCCTTGGTTGACAACTTCATAAACGTCGCCTCCGGGGATGGCAGCAATGCATGGATGGATGGCTTCCGTTGCGGCTTACGAGTCCGTTCCGCTTTCTTGACCACCTTAGTCAAGAATAATTCCACCATTCATGCAGGCGAATAACCAAAGGCCACAATAACACCGGGTTTATTATCGGTCTACGTTTTTCGGCCTGGGCTCTTGTCGGAGGCGAGCCCTCTCGGCGATCGGGCGCTTCAGGGAGCCTCGGCCAGAATCAGCACCAGCGAATGCAGGGGCACACGGGGAAACAGCGCGACGATGTCCTGATTGCGCATACGGATGCAGCCGTGCGACGCGGGCGTACCGATGCGCCCCTCCTCGTCCGTACCGTGGATGTAGACGTAACGGGCCCGGCTATCGACCTCCCCGCCGCGGTTCCGGCCTTCCTCCAGGCCTTCCAGCCAGAGGATCCGCGAAGTGATGCGATCGCCGGGACCGCGCTGCCCCGACTCGGTGAGGATGGGTGCGACCTCGCCGGTATCGACGCGTCCCCGAAAGATCGCCCCCGTTGGCGCGGCATCGCCGATCCGCTGCGCGACCCGGTGCAGGCCGGGTGGCGTCTGCTCGCTGCCTTCGCGGTTCCCGACGCCGCGCTCGGCGGTGGATACCGGGAAGCGCTCCACCGGGTGCCCGGGATCGAGCACGTACAGGCGCTGTTCGTCCACGCGCACCACCAGAACCGGACGGCCCCAGCCTGCAGGCTCGCGGACCAGGGCATCGCGCGCCACCCGCTGCAGCCAAGCATGCTCAGCCGCGGGGGATTCCTCTGTCGAGCGCTCCATGGTCACTTCTTGTTCGCGAGGTCGAGGACCTCGCCGCTCATCGGCTCGGAAACGTTTCCGTCCGAACGCAGCGAGGCGATGTGGTCCAGATACCCGGGCGCCAGACCTGTCACGTACTCCCCGTTGAACACGGAACAGTCGAACTTGCCGATGTTCCGGTTGCCTCTCTGCACCGCCGCGACCAGGTCCTCGAGATCCTGGTAGATCAGCCGATCGGCGGCGATGGCGGCGCAGACGGCGTCCTCGTCCCGCCCGTGCGCGATCAGTTCGTTCGCAGCCGGCATGTCGATCCCGTAGACGTTCGGAAACCGCACCGGCGGCGCTGCCGACGCGAAATACACCTTGCGCGCCCCGGCCTCGCGCGCCATCAGCACGATCTCCCGGGACGTGGTTCCACGCACGATCGAGTCGTCGACCAGCATCACGTTCTTGTCCCTGAACTCCAGCGAAATCGCGTTCAGCTTCTGGCGCACCGATTTCCGCCGCCGCGTCTGCCCGGGCATGATGAAGGTGCGCCCGATATAGCGGTTCTTGATGAAGCCCTCGCGATACTTGATGCCGAGTTCGTGGGCCATCTCGAGCGCCACCGTCCGTCCGGTGTCCGGGATCGGCACGACCACGTCGATATCGTGATCCGGCCAGATCCGGCGGATCTTCTGGCCCAGGCGCGTCCCCATCCGCATCCGGGCGCGATGCACGAAAATGTTGTCGATTACCGAATCCGGGCGCGCGAAGTACACGTGTTCGAAGATGCAGGGGCGCAGCACCGCTTCAGCCGCGCACATATGGGTCGAGACCTCGCCTTCGGGCGTGATGAAAATACCCTCGCCCGGCCCGAGATCACGTTCCAGTTCGAACCCCTGGGAGTCCAGCGCCGCGCTCTCGGAAGCCACCATCCATTCCGTTCCGCCCGGGGTCTCCCGGCGGCCATAGACCAGCGGACGGATTCCGAAGGGGTCGCGGAATGCGACCAGACCTCGCCCGGCGATCATGCCCACGACCGCATAGGCGCCCTGCGCCCGCTGATGCACCCGGGCGATGGCGCTGAATACCGCTTCGGCGTTCAGACCGTCGTCCAGGAAACGAAGCAGTTCCTGCGCGAACACGTTGAGCAGGATCTCGGAGTCCGAATCCGTGTTGATGTGCCTGCGGTCGGTTGCAAACAGCGCTTGCTTGAGCTCGCGCGCGTTGATCAGGTTGCCGTTGTGCCCCAGGGTGATTCCGAACGGCGAGTTCACGTAGAACGGCTGCGCCTCGGCGGAACTGGAGGTACCGGCTGTCGGATAGCGCACGTGGCCGATGCCCATGTTCCCGACCAGGCCCCGCATGTGCTGGGCCTGGAACACGTCGCGGACCAGCCCGTTGTCCTTGCGCAAATGCAGGCGACCCTGCGCGTCCGACGTGACGATTCCCGCTGCGTCCTGGCCCCGGTGCTGAAGCACCAGCAGCGCGTCATAGAGCAGCTGATTGACTGCTGCGGTGCCGACTACACCTATGACTCCACACATGGCGACTCCATTGGGCTATCGGACCCCGGCCCGGCCGTAGATCAAACCTCTTCGGGAAGGCCGCGCAGACGCTCCTGGATCGTCTCAGGCAGCTGGTCCAGCACCCAGCCCACGAGACGCTCGAACTCGGGCACCAGGCGGCTCTCCTGCCACCAGGATTCTTCCGGAACCAGCGTCAGGGAGGCGATGAACACCAGCACCGCGACGATCAGGACCCCCCGCAGCAGCCCGAACACGATCCCCAGCGAGCGATCCGTTCCCGTCAGCCCGGTGCCCCGGACCAGGCGGGTCGCGACGATACCCGTGATCCCACCGACGATCAGGACCAGGATGAACAGAACCGCGAAGGCGATACCCAGGCGCAGGGTCTCGTCGCTCAGCGCCGCGGGCAGATAGGCTGCCGTGGCCGCGGCAAAGCGGATACCGACCCAGATCGCGACCACCCAGGTGAGTACCGAAAACACCTCGCGCACAAACCCGCGGTACAGGCTGATCAGGCCCGAGACCACAATGAGCGCAATGAATACGAAGTCAATCCAGTTCACGTCACCCGACTCTCGTCGTCGTTTCCAGCACGGTCAGAGCGCTACCGACCGCGATTACCACGCCCGGCGTGGGCCGGCGCGCTAGTCTACCCCAGACCGGAAACGGAATCGCGGCTCCCCCCGCACTCCGCCGCCCCCCGTTGGCGGTTCACGGGTGGGCCACCACGATACCGGACACGTCCATCTTGCGCTGGAGCTCGTCGCGCAGCTGCAGGGCCTGGTCCCGATCCGCCCGCGGACCGACCTTCACCCGCCAGACGTCGCGCCCATCGGCCCTCCCACTTTCCACAAAGGCCGAGAATCCGGCCTCGCGCAGGCGTTGCGCCTGCTCGCGCGCATTGACCTCCCGCCCGAAACTGCCGACCTGCACCGACCAGCCGGTTCGCACGGGCGGCGACTCCGCGGGTGCGGGTGCCGGGCGCGCAGCGGGAGCCGGTGCGCGGGCCTGGGGTGCGGGTGCGGGAGAGGCGGCCTCGGGCACCGGCGCGACCGGCCCTGCTTCGACGGCAGTGCTGTCGGCACGCGGGCTGCGCGGATCCATTGCGGGAGCCGACGGCGTATGCGGCTCGACGAACAGCGGGCGATCCGGAATCGGTCGCTCCAGGTCCTGCATGGCTTCGTAACCGGCCCCGTCAAACAGCCAGGGCAGGAACAGCACGGCCAGGAAGATCAGGACGATCGCCCCGACCATGCGGTAACGCCCAGGTGGCTCCACGGTCATCGGTGACTGGGCTCTCCCT
>PULL01000255.1 GCA_003550945.1 Thioalkalivibrio sp.
CAGAGCGGCCAGAAAGCGGCGGCAGCCGCGATCACCGACAGCGTCCCGGACCTCGTGCAGGGCCGGAGCTGAAGGCCCGACGGCATCGCATCACAAACGGGCAGCAAGCGCAGCCAGCGCGGTCAGGCACCGGTTCCGAAGCGCGAACCGGTCGCGAACTCGTCCGGCAGGCTCGCTACGATCTGGCAGAGGTCGGCAATGTTGTCCGCGTGCATCTTCTCCATCACCCGCGCCCGGTATTTTTCGACGGTGCGTGGGCTGATCTCCATCTGGCGCGCAATCTCCTTGTTGCTGAGCCCCTCGGTCACGAGGTGCATCACCTCCAGCTCCCGACCCGTCAACTGCCGGGCCCGACGCGCGACCCTCACGCGCCACTCCTTCTCGTTGCGCTGGAGCTGGTCCAGCGCGAGAGCCTCCTCGATCCGCGCCACCAGTGCCTCGGTGGTGAATGGCTTCTCAACGAAATCCACCGCCCCGGCCTTCAGGGCGCGCACGGTGGTCGGAATGTCCCCGAACGCGGAGATGAAAATCACCGGCATCGTGCACCCGCGGGCCTGCAGCGTTTCCTGCACCTCCAGCCCTCCCATTCCGGGCATACGCAGATCCAGCAGCAGGCAGCCCGGCTGCGCCGGGTTCAGCGCGTCGAGCATTTCCGCAGCCGACGCGTAGGACTGGACCTGGTATCCCGCGAGCCCCAGCGCAAGCGTGAGTGAGCGACGCACGGCGGGGTCGTCGTCGAGGAGGATCACCACCGGTGTGTCGTTCACGGAGCCTCCCCGTCGCCCTCGGTGCGCACCGGAAGCGTGAAGCGCAGAACGGCACCCGGAGCGCCGTCCGGCTCCGCCCAAAGCTTGCCGCCGTGCGCCTCGACGATGGTTCGCGATACCGCGAGGCCGATCCCCATTCCGGTCTTCTTTTCGGTTTCGAACACCTCGAAGATGCGTGTGACCCAGTCGGGTGCCAGACCCGGCCCCGAGTCGATGACGGTCACCGTCGCCAGCTCACCGGTCGCACGCAGGTGAACGCTGACCGTACGTGCGACGCAGGCGGCCCTGTCGATCGCCTCGATCCCATTGCAGATCAGGTTCACCATCACCTGTTCGATCTGCAGGGGGTTCACCAGTACGGGCACCGGTTCCGGGGGCAGGTCCAGATTCAGGTGAACGGACTTCCGCCGCGCCAGCGGCAGCACCAGCGCAATGGCCTCGCGTATCGGCTGCTCGAGTTCACAGGGCTCCGTCCTCAACTCGCCGCGACGCATGAAGCGACGCAACCCTCCGAGGATCCCGTTCGCGCGATCGACCTGGCTGCGCAGGTCTTCCACGACCGCCAACAATTGGGCCCGATCGACCGGGTCCCGCCGGCACAGCGTCAGCATGGACTCTCCATTCAGTCTCGCCGCGGCAAGCGGCTGCGCCAGTTCATGCACCAAAGAGCCGGCAAGGACGGTCACGGAACTCAGGCGGGCGTTGTGCGCGACCTCCTCCCTGCGCCGCCGGCTTTCGTGCTCGGCAAGCACCCGTGCGCTGATGTCCATATGCGCCACGACGGCCCCATCCAGCCCCTCGCCCAGCGGCGTGACCGTCATCAGGAACCAGCGCGGGTACTCCGGGTGGTGGCAGGGGTATTCCATGGAGAATTCAGACCGTGTCCTGTCGATCACGGCTTCGATGCCGGCCCGGGCCCGCTCGCCGAAACCCTCGGGATCCGTGTCGGGGTCGGGCAGGCAAGCCTCGAGGGAATTGACCCCAATGCCGCGCTCAAGCGGCCTTTCGCCCCCGTTTTCCCGCGCGAAGCGGCGCCAGGACTCGTTTACCGCGATGATCTCGCCGGATGCGTTCAGCACCGCGATCTGGGCCGAAAGCGCATCCAGCACGGCCTGCCGCTGGCGGTCGCTCTCCAGCTGTGTGTTCTCGGCCGCCACAGCCGGTCCGGTGTCGGGATTGCTCCGCACGATGATCGCTTCCGTCTGGGGCCACGCATGCCGGATGGCCACGGCCTTCACCGAACACGCGCAGCGCCGTGGTTCCGTGATTTATCCGACCGAATGGATTGAAGGGCCGCCTCCGGAAGCGGCACTCTTAACAGAACTTAGTCACGTTGGCTTCCGGAAACAAGTCGAACATGCATGTGACTTTCGCAAAACCCACGCCACCCTCCATGCGGCGACCTTGCCGCGATCCGTCTGAATCGCCGCAGCCACGTCCAACCCGCCGCGCCTTTCGAAAGGCTCCGGGGCGACGGGCGACACAAGGGCCGTTTCGTTCCCGAAAGCGGCGCTAACCGCTCGAAGCCGCACGGCCTTGTGTCCTAGAATGACAGGCCCACGCGAAGGAGATCACCTTGTCCGAACTGGATCCCAGCACATTGCTCGCTTACCGTCCCGCTGCAGAAGGTCTGGCGGGCCGTGTGATATTGGTCACCGGCGCGGCGGAGGGGATCGGCCGTGCCGTAAGCCTGGCGGCAGCCGGCGCCGGCGCCACGGTCATCCTGCTCGACCGCGACATCAAGCGGCTGGAGAAGGTCTACGACACCATCGAGTCCGATGGAAGCCCCCAGCCGGCGATCTACCCGCTGAATCTCGAGGGCGCGACCGTGAAGGACTATGCCGACCTCGCCGACAACGTGCTGCAGTCGCTGGGCCGCCTCGACGGGATGGTGCTGAATGCCGGCTGGGCGGGCACCCTGACCCCGCTGAAGTACTACGACCCGGAGTTGTGGGTGCAGGTGATCCAGGCCAATCTCAACGGCCCCGTGATGCTCACCCAGGCGGTGCTGCCGATGCTGGAGAGCAGCGGCCGGGGATCGGTCGTGATCTCGACCCAAAACGCCCGGAAGGCCTTCTGGGGCGCCTTCGGAGTCGCAAAGGCCGGTCAGGATGCGCTGATTGACATCCTGTCCCGGGAGCACTCCGGCGAGCAGGGTTTCATCCGTGTGAACGGGATCGACACCGGGCCGGTGCGCACCCGCTTCCGCGCGCTGCATTACCCTGGGGAGAATCCCGCGCTGTTGCCAACACCCGAGCAGGTCGTCGGCCCGTACCTCTATTTCCTCGGCCCCGATGCAGGTCAGATCACGGGGCAGAACCTGTCACTCGAGGGCCTGATCGAGCCGGTCTGACTTCGGGAGTGGTGGCACGAAGTGCATCACCTTCTCCACCACGTCGAGTTTCAGGTGGGCTTCGGCGCGGAACCGGCCCGCGTAAGCCAGATCCTCCTCGCGCAGCTCGTAGCAGGTGGCCCCGCTGATGTCGGTGAGTACCGCCGGAATGCCCGCTTCCTGAAACGCATAGTGGCGCTTCAGATAGAAGCTCCCGCAGCACATTCCGACGTACGCCGGGACCTCCTCGGAACGCATCCCGGCCAGCGTCTCCTGCAGGTGTTCGAAGTTGGTGATCGACACCACGCGCAGGCCCCGCTCCCGGGCCATCGCGTAGGCGTCGCCGACTTCACATTTGCCGCACTCGGAACACCCGTCCCGGAACCTGAACTTGCAGTCGGCAAGCTTGGCGCAGTAGGGCACCAGCATTACGGTGGCGCGCCGCAGGATGTCCTCGGCGGGCTCGCCTCCGGGGCTGTGCACGATCAGGGTATTGCTCTGTTCGGCGTTCAGGCCGAACCGGTCCGCCTGCGATCTGCGCGCAACGGCCAGCGCCACGAGGTGCTCGAGGTCCTTTGCTCCGAAGGCCAGCAGATCGGTGTTATCGGTCGCCTCCAGCGCGTGCCGCAGCGCCTCCACGCAATCCTCGAGCCGGCTGCCACGCAAGCCCGCTGCCAGCCGGGCAAAGAGATCCGAAGGACTGAACTGCACCGCGCCGCTGAACAGCGCCCGATCGACGCGTCCCGCGGAATCGGCTTCGATTTCAAGGTAAATGGCGCCGCCCGGCGTCTTCACGAACGCCTTCATCGCATCCTCGGACAGGCCATCCGGAGGCATGACCTGCGTTGGATCCGCGCCTGAGGCCGCTCCGACCGGGAAACCGAATACCGTGTCCCCGGATTGGGCGTGCTCCATCCGCAGATGGAAGGCGTCGGCAAGGGACTGCTCCAGCGATTCGCGGATCGCCGCGAAATCGGGCCTGTGCCCCAGTATCGCGGCGACACTGGTCAGTCGTTCGCGGGCGCTCA
>PULL01000123.1 GCA_003550945.1 Thioalkalivibrio sp.
AAAAGAATTTCGATCTAATCTTTGCGGTTTAGTTTAGGCAATACTATGATCTAAGGGCCGCCGATCCGCTAACCGGTCCATCTCGTCGACTTCTGAAGAGGATGCAGGTATGTACAAAACGCTGGCCGTGCTTCCCCCAACGCTCTTTCTGCTTCTGGGCATGTTTGCGACAGGCGCGACGGCGCAGGCACCCTCGGAGGCGGAACGGCAGCAGGAGCTCCTGCGCATCTGGTACGAGATCCGGGAGGGGGTCGCGCAAAACGGCGACGTGGACGCGAAATACGACGTCGGCGTGGCCAACTTCGTCGCGCGCGGCACCGCCGAGAATCACGAGAAGGCCGCGAACTGGTTCCAGAGGGCCGCCGATCGTGGCCATGCGGGCGCCCATTATTATCTCGCATACATGTATGCCGCGGGCGTCGGCCGGGAGACGGACGCCGCGAAGAGCACCGAGCATTACCTGCGCGCGGCCGAGCTGGGGCACGCCGATGCGCAATACCTGATCGGGAGCCGCTACGCAAACGGGGACGGCTTGCCCCGCGACGGGAAAGAGGCTGCGAAGTGGATGTCGCGCGCGGCCGACCGCGGGGTTCCCGGGGCCCAGTACTACATGGGCCAGCTCCACGAGCTCGGGCAGCCGGGTATGCGTCCGGATCCTCTGGCAGCGATGGGCCTCTACCGTGCCGCCGCCCGACAGGGTCATGTCGCGGCGCAAAACCGGCTCGCGGAACTGTACCTGACCGGACGCGGTGTGGGTCGGGACCTCGAGGAGGCCTACCTCTGGTTCAGCATCGCCGAGAACGCGGAGCGCGTCGAGGAAGTCCGCCGGCGCATGAGCCGCGCCCAGTTGGCGGCGGCGAACGATCGGGTGCAGGCGCACCTGGCCGGGCTCGCCCGCTGAGAATCCCTTGCATGCAAGCCTGATCGATCGTGGGGCGCCCCGGGAACGGGGCAGCACCCGCGCCGCGTCGGTCAGGCCAACTGCTGCAGCTCCTCGAACAGCAGCCGCGTCTCCAGGCGCTGAAGGGAACCCGAGAGCGCGTTCGACTGTTCCGCCAGATCGTTGATCAGATCCCGGATCACCTGTCGTGGCGCCTGCCGGCGGGTAGCATCGAGCATCTCCCCGCAGAGGTCGTGCATCCGCCGGTGGGGTCGGTCGAGGCTGTCGAAGTCCGGGTCTCCGCTCAGGGCCTGCCCCAGGCCGTGATACCAGTCGCCGAGCGCGCATTCCTGGTGGCTCATGTGCAGGTGCCGTGGAATGGACCCCGGGGTGTCTGGATCCTCTAGGTAGGCGAACAGCATGTCGACCAGCAGCTTGTATTGCCAGGCGTGGGTCAGTTGAGCCATCCGTAGCATCCCGATCGGCGAGCAGGGCCAGGCCTGGTCGCGTCCGCGGAAGTCCAGGTACTCGGCCAGCGCAAGCGGGGGGCTGATCCAGTAGCCCTGGGCTTCGGAGCATCCGTAGTGCAGCAGCATCCGGTACGCCTGCTCGGTCTCCACGCCTTCCATCACGCTGCGGATCCCGAGCAGCTGTGCCATCGCGATGCTGGTACGGACCATCGTGGCCGTTTTCGTGGAGTTGAGCATCCGGATCACGAAGCTCTGGTCGAGTTTCAAGGCCGAGAAGGGCAGGCGGCTCAGGGTTTCCAGCGAGGAGAACCCGGTGCCGTAGTCATCCATCGCCAGGCTTACGCCGGCCTCCAGCAGCTCCGTGAGCCGGCGCACGATGATTTCCTCCCTGGACACGGCGACACCTTCGGTAATCTCGATCTCGAGGTGCGGGCCGCGGATGCGTTGGTTCGCGATGGCATCCTGTACCAGGTGGATCAGGCCGGGATCGTCCAGTTCGTTGGCGGAGATGTTGAACGCGAGGCGGTCCTCGCCGCGTTCCGCGTGGACCCGCGACAGATCCTCCAGCAGCCGCGGGAACATGTGGCGGGTCAGATCCGCGACCATGCCTTCGGATTCGGCCAGCGGTATGAAGTCGTTCGGAGGGACGAGGCTACCGTCCGGCAGCCGCCAGCGGATCAGCGCCTCCGCGCCTTCGACCCGGCCGGTCAGGAACGAGACCTTCGGCTGGTAGTGAAAGCTGAACTCGCCACGCTGCATCGCGCGCCGCAGATCTTCCGCAGTGAGATTCATAACGCCTCCTCTGAAGAAGCCTAGTCCAGATTCCGCCTTTTCGAACGGCGTAACGCGCCGGGATCGGATGCAGGACCCGTGCGTCGGGGCCGACCGGTGGGCGGCGACCTGCAATGACGCACGGCAGGTGCCGGGGTTTCACCAAAGCGGCTGCGTTGTGTAGAGTGGAAAAAGGTTTTGTGCCCAAATTTACCGCGTCGCCGCTCATCCACGGCGGGCCCCTCGGAAGTCGCGACCCGTGTTCAGGCCTCGCCCTCCGTCGCCGAATGAAAGAGGAGCATACCTATGCCGGTAGCTAACTGGACCCGATTACTCCCATCCGTCGCCCTGCTGGTCCCACTCGTGCTGGCCCTGGCCTGGGTGGCACCCGCCACCGCCCGCATACCGCCGGATGTACTGGTGGTCGGCCAGATCGCCGAGCCCCGGTCGATGGATCCGCAGGTGGTCACCGCGGTGAACGACTTCCGCATCCTGATCAACCTCTACGACGGACTGGTTCGCTACGTCGACGGCTCGCTGGAGGTGGAACCGGCTTTGGCCACGGACTGGGAGATCAGCGAGGACGGCCTCACCTACACCTTCCATCTGCGCGACGACGTGCAGTTCCACGACGGCACGGCGTTCGATTCCGATGCGGTGGTCTTCAATTTCGAGCGCATGCTCGACCCCGAACACCCCTACCACCACACCGGCCCGTTCCCGCTCGCGTTCTTCTTCGATGCGGTTCGGGAGGTCGAGGCGACCGCGCCCCACGAGGTGGTTTTCCGCCTGGACAAGCCCTTCGCGCCGCTACTGTCGAACCTGGCCTATCCCACCGGCCTGATCGTCTCGCCCGCCGCCGTGCAGCAGCACGGGCCCAACTACGGTCGCAACCCCTCGGGGACCGGGCCGTTCCAGTTCGTGCGCTGGCAGACCAACCGGCAGGTGGCGTTGCAGCGCAACCCGGACTACTGGGACGGCGCATCGGAACTGGCCGGCGTGGTGTTCCGGCCGTTGACGGACGTGAATGCGCGGGTCACCGAGATGCTGTCCGGCGGTATTGACCTGATGGTCGAGGTGCCGCCCGACAATGTCGCGCTGTTTGCCGATTCGCCGGACTTCCAGTTGTACGAGCAGGCCGGGCCGCACCTGTGGTTCCTGATCCTGAACACCCGCGAGGGGCCGTTCCAGGACCGCCGCGTCCGCCAGGCGGTGAACTACGCGATCGACAAGCGCGCGCTGGTCGAGGACGTTCTGCAGGGGACCGCGACCATTGCCGCCGGCCCGACGCCGGCCGCGTTCGATTGGGCCTACAACGACGATCTGGCACCGTATCCCCACGATCCCGAGCGCGCCCGCGAACTACTCGCCGAGGCGGGCCACGAAGATGGCGTGCGGGTGACGTTCTACGTCACCGAAGGCGGCTCGGGCATGCTCGATCCGATCCCGATGGGGACCGCGATCCAGGCTGACCTGGCCCGGGTCGGCATCGACGTCCGCATCGAGACCTACGAGTGGAACAGTTTCCTGGAAAGGGTCAACAGTGGGCTGTCCGGCAAGGCCGACATGGCGCAGATGGCGTGGATGACCAACGACCCGGACACGTTGCCGTTCCTGGCGCTGCGCACCGACGCGTGGCCGGATCGCGATGGCTTCAACTCGGGCTACTACAGCAATCCCGAGGTCGATGCGCTGCTCGAACAGGCCCGCGTCAGCACCGATCTGGACGAACGTGCCGCGCTGTACCGGCGGATGCAGGAAATCGTCCACGAGGACGCCCCGTGGGCGTTCATCGCGAGCTGGAAGCAGAATGCGGTGAGCACGGCCGGTGTCCACAACTTCCGTCTGCAGCCAAGCTTCCTGCTGGATCTGCGCGGCGTCAGCAAGCGCTGACGCGAACGGGGCCGCGTTCCGATGTGGGTCTACCTGCTGCGCCGGCTGGCGATGGTGGTGCCGGTCGTGTTCGGCATTTCGGTGCTGGTGTTCCTGATGATCTCGCTGAT
>PULL01000087.1 GCA_003550945.1 Thioalkalivibrio sp.
CGCACAAGGCGCTGCTGGAAGAGACGGGCAACGAACCGCAGGTGTATTACCTGACCTGGAGCGCCGACAGGGAAAACCACGTCATGTTGGAAGAAGTGCTGGTCACCGTACGCAGTAACCCTGGCATCGACCCGTCGCTGGCGGTGTGGAACTGGGAAATTCCGCTGTACCTGTTCCTCGGGGGGCTGGTAGCGGGCATCCTGCTGTTCGCGTCGCTGATGGTGCTGCTGGGCCGGGAAAAGGATTTTCCGTTCGTTTCGCGCAAGCTGCCGATCTGGGCGTTCGTCGCGCTGTCACTCGGTATGTTCGCGCTGTTCCTCGACCTGAGCCACAAGTTCTACGTCTGGCGGTTTTACACGACCTTTCAGGTGTCCTCGCCGATGTCCTGGGGTGCCTGGATACTGGTGCTGGTCTACCCGGTGATCATCCTGCTGAGCGCCTGCACCCTCCGCGAGGGATACCCGGCGCTGGGGCGGCTGGTCGATCGTTTCCGGGCGGGTCACGCGGTGGTCGAGTTCGCCTGCAGGCACCGGGCGGCGGTCGCGCAATGGGGTATCGTGCTTGCGGTGTTCCTGGGTTTTTACACCGGCATCCTGCTTTCGGCACTAAGCGCGCGACCATTCTGGAACACCGGGTTCCTCGCGCCGCTGTTCCTCGTTTCGGGGATGTCGGCGGCGGCGGCTCTGGTCCTGCTCGGGACCCGCAGCGAGGTCGAACGACACACTTTCACGCGCATCGACATCGTGCTGATCGCGGTGAAGCTGTCGTTGATCGCCTTGCTGCTGGTGAACCTCGCGACCGGTTCCCGGGTGCAGATCGAGGCCGCGCAGATGGTCTTCGCGGGTGAGTTCGCGATTCCGTTCTGGGTCTTCCTCGTGATACCGGGGCTGATGATTCCGCTGATCCTCGAGTACTGGGAATTAAAGGGGAGACGTCGGGCCTGGATGCTGGTGAGTCCCGTGCTGGTGCTCTACGGCAGCTATATGCTGCGCCAGCTCACCGTCGATATGGGGCAGGCATCCAGTTACATCAGTTACATCAACGCGTTCGATCCGACCTTGCTCGAGTTGCTGCGGTGATTGCGGCCGTTTCCATTCCTGTTCGGGAAACATCGGGTTTCCTGGCGCCCACCGTTCGTTGAGAGGGACCTTTCCTCATGTCTAGCAAGCTGCTTATCCCTCTGATCCTCCTCGGCTTCCTGCTGGTCGGTGCCGCGGCCCTGTTCGCCTATGCCCAGCGTCCAATGGTCGGTGCGATGGAGGAGCAGATCGCGCTGGTTGGACGGATGATCGTGCGCGGCGAGGACAGCGTCGACGTCCCGGCGCTGGCGCAACGGATTGTTGCGGACCGCCGCGACTACGTGCTTGTCGACCTGCGTTCCGCAGCCGCGTTTCGCGACGAACACATCCCGGGCGCGGAGAACATCGCGCTGACCGACATCCTGCGACTGGAACGGGCACGCGAGGCCGCGCGAGGTCGGACCCTCATCCTGTATGCGGAGCAGACCGCCGAGGCGGCGCAGGCGGCGATCCTGCTGCGGGTCGCCGGGGTCGATGCGGTGGCGTTGCGGGGCGGGTTCGAGGGTTGGCTGCGCTATACCGGAGACCCGGAGAGTGATCCAGGCGATGTCCGGCCCATCCTGAGCCGCGCGGAGCGCCAGGCGCTGGCCTGCCTGTTCCATGGAGACTACATGCCTTCGGCGGGAATCCCGATCGAGGCGGTGCGTACCGCCTACACGCCCCCGCTCGCGCCGGTGACGCCCCCTGCCGTCGCAGCGCCACCGGTCGAAGATCCAGTGGCAGCGGAACCCGCGGACCCGCTCGGTCTCGGGCAGCATCTGGGGGTGGGCGTGCTCCCGCCCAAGCCTGTTCCGCACCACGATCCATTGGGTCTGGGCCTGCATCTTGGCGTCGGGTTGGTGAGCCTCCCTGAACCCCATCCCGACCCCTTGGGTCTGGGGCTTGCGCTCGGGCTCGGTGTCGGCCTGGAGGATCTGAAGCCAGAGCCCGAAGCGCCCGCTGTGGCCGCGCCCGCGCCCGCCCCGGCGGCACCACCGCCCCGGCGCGCGCTGCGAATCGGGGAGGGCTGTTAGCGCAGCGCAGGGAACATGAAGGCGCTGATTCTTTTCGGCGGCTTGGTCGGGGCGTTGCTTCTCGCGGTCAGCGCGGGCGCGGACTGCCTGGCTTGCCACGAGGAGCACGCGCTGCGGTCGTCCGATCCACATTTCGGGCTGTCCGAGCCCTGTGCATCCTGCCATCTGGCCGATTCCCGGGCGACGGAACTGCCGGCGGGGCACGCAGGACTGATCGCCTCGCCTGGCCAGTTGGCCGATGCCGACAGGGCCTGTGCGGGGTGCCACACCGAAGAGGTGATCCATGTCCTCTCAGGGCTGATGCACACCGGCAGGGGCATGGTGAACGTGACCCGTTTCACCTTCGGCGAACAGCCGTATCCGGAGGGTCTGGGCGATCTTTCCCTCGGTGCCCGGCTCGGCGATTCACCGGCCGATTCGCTGTTGCGCAAGCGATGTGCGAGTTGCCATCTGGGTCAACCACGGCACCAGATCGGTACGGATCATCCGATCGGCAGCCGGGGTGGTGGCTGTCTCGCCTGCCACCTCGAAATGGATACCGTCGATGGACACCCAGCGCTGACGAGACGGGTTCGGGACGAGTCCTGCGTGGGCTGCCATTCCCGCTCGGGACGGATCGCGCTGAGCTATGCCGGTCTGGCCGAGGTGGACGACGACGCGCTGCACCGGCCCGACACCAGCCGGCTTGGCTACCTGCCCGACGGACGTCTGGTTGAGCAACTTGCCGCGGATTTGCACCACGGGGCTGGGCTGTCCTGCATTGACTGTCACACGAAACGCGACGTGATGGGACCGACGAGCGGATTCGCGCATGGCAGCGACGCAGTGGATATCCAGTGCCAGGACTGCCATGCGAATCAGCAGGCCCGGATCACCGCGGAAGACTGGCCACGGGATCTCGCGGGACTGCTGGACGCGATCCCTTTCCGGGTGACCAGTCGCACGGAATTCCTGGTGACCGAGCGGCGCGGAACGCCACTCTGGCACATCGAGGTGGGGCCAGGCGGGAATTGGCTGCACCGGAAGATCCTGGGCGGGCGCGTGCGGATTCCGCCGATGTCCGTCACCCACCATCCGGACGACGGGCATCATGACCGTCTGGCCTGCTCCGCGTGTCACAGCGGCTGGGCGCCACAGTGCTACGGCTGTCACATGCAGTACGACCCGGATCAGGAGCAGTGGGACCACGCACGCAGGGCAGTGACCGCGGGTGCGTGGATCGACGATCGCTGGGGCATCCGGAACGCACAGCCCCCGTTGGGAATCGATGGCCACGGCCGAGTCGTTCCGTTCGTCCCGGGGATGATCCGCAGCATCGATCATCCTGACCTGGCCGGACCCCGGTTCCGGCGGTTTTTTGCACCGATTGCGCCACATACCACGATTCGGGGACTGGACTGCGCGGCCTGCCATCGTTCGCCCGAGGCGCTGGGACTGGGCCAGGGGCAGTTGAGTCGGGGTGCGAACGGCTGGGAATTCCAACCCTCCCAGCCACTGCTCGAAGACGGGCTGCCTGAAGACGCGTGGGTCACCCTCGACGGTCGTTCGGGTGAGACCACGCGCCGGAACGCGCGTGGCTTCAGCCCGGAGGAGTTGGCGCGGATACTGGACGCTGTCATTCCAGATTAACGCGGTTGTTGGGCCGGGTGCGGGCGGGATCGAACGGACCTTACGGCGAGTGGGTCCCGGGACCCTCGTCAGGGGTCGTTGTCGGCGCTTTCCGGGGGGGCGGAAGCCTTCGGATCGGATACAGAGGCTTCCGTCTCGGGGATCGGGGCGGTGTCCTGCTGATCGACCCTGGGGACCACGGTCAGAACCCCGGAACAACTGTACACAACCTCGTCCGCGAAGGTGGCGGAAACGCACTCGGCCGCAAGCGGCTGCCAACCGAAGACGAGCAAACAGGTCCCAATGCCGATGGCTTGTCTTTTCAGCATTCGCAGCAACATCGAACCCTCGCGACGCGGATCTCAACGCTTCTGCTGCACAGGATAGTGCATAAAGAGGGCTGTTGAGGATCATGGCAG
>PULL01000167.1 GCA_003550945.1 Thioalkalivibrio sp.
AGGGAGCCAAGTCACGCTTCAGGTCATCCATAGTCAGTCTTCCTCCCGCAGGCTGCCGATACCGAGTGAGCCGTCCTCGTGGGCGGCTTCGTCAGGCATTGGCTCATCACTTTCCGGTTCATCCTCCACTTCTGTGACGTCGGCCGCGGTGAACAGATAGCGTCGAAGGTACGCATCCAGCTTCGCATCATTTCGGCGCAGCCACTCCAGAACCATGGCTGCATGTTCCTTTTCCTCATCCCGATTATGAGTCAGGATGGCCCGCAGCCCCTTGTCGGTGGCTGCATCGATCCGCTGGTCATACCAGTCGATCGCCTCCAGTTCCTCCATCAACGAGACGATGGCGCGGTGCCGGTCGATCGTGTCCGTGCCGAGTGTGGATCGCTCCTCATGGAGAGTCTCGCTGGTCATGGCCCGTGCCTTGCTGAATCCTGGGTTTCCCCGGGGGGCTTCGGCCTTTGCACACATCGCCAAGAGCGAGAGGTATGCGGCGCAACCCCGGGCGTGGGACAGCACATGCAAACCGTCTTCGCTCGATCCTGCCGCCGCGTCCCCGCGCGCGTCAATACGGATGATTACGACCATTCGCTCCTCGGGCATTTTCATGCGCGTGGTCGAGCGGCGTGACCGGCTTCCCCAGCGCCACGCGCTGTTGATCGGGGAAAACCGCACGGAGAGCTACGAAGCGCTGCAGAATCGCATCGGCGAATTGCTGCACGGCGCCGACGACTGGCGCACCATCGTGGTACCCCGGCCGCTGGCGAAGACTGGTGCGTGGCTGGAAGAGAAAATCGCCCCGGTGATCCCGGAGGACTTAGAAAAAGGACAGATGCCGTTCATCCGGCCGTTCATTCATGGTCGAGCTAGCATCGGATCACTACGATCTCGAAACGAGCCAGGCGGCGGAACTGCTCGATTGGCGCCCGCAGCACTACATCTGCGATGGTCTGGAGAAGATCACGGCTACCCTGAAGGACGATCCTGCCGAGTGGTACGGCGCCAATGGAATCAGTCCGCCGCACTGGGTCGATGCGGCTGCCGGCCGGGGCCAGAATCCAGACAGACCCGCGGGAGAGAATGCCGCCCGCCCGCAGTTCACGCCGGTGCAGGAACGGACCGGGATGTTTTCTATACTCATCAGGGTGGACCGGGGGAAGGCATGGAACGCAGGGGGCCACCCGATCATTCGCGGACCCATAGCAGGAGCTTGCCATGACCCATCAAGTAACGTTGCTGATGTCCGGCTTCGTCACTCACGACGTCAAGCGATTCATCGTGACCCGGCCTGAAGGGTTTGAGTTCGAGCCCGGACAGGGCGTTGAGCTGGCCATCGATCGCCCCGATTGGCGTGATGAAAGACGCCCGTTTACCCCGACCTCGCTTCGGGATGACCGGGTGCTGGAGTTCACCATCAAGGCCTACCCTGCGCACGAAGGTGTGACAGAGGCTCTCCACACGCTCGAACCGGGGGCACAACTGTTGATGTCGGACCCATTCGGCACGATCCAGTACAAGGGGCCGGGCGTATTCATCGCTGGAGGTGCCGGGATAACCCCGTTCATCGCGATTTTGCGGCAATTGGCCCGGGATCACGAATTGGATGGTCACAGCCTGCTGTTCTCCAACAAGACCCCGGCGGATATGATCGTCGAAAAGGAATTGAGGCACATGCTGCGCGAGCGCTGCATTCTCACGTGTACGGATGAACAGGCCCCGGGCTATGCCAGTCGTGTGATCGACAGAGACTTTCTTTCGGAACATGTGAGCGATTTCAGCCAGCATTTCTATGTGTGCGGCCCTCCAAAGTTCAACGAGTCGCTCAACGACGCGCTGAAAGATCTGGGGGCGGCCCCGGATCTGCTGGTGTTCGAGAAGTAGGGAGTCGGTGCATGGGAATGCACCGACACACTCCCCTTGAGGCTGCTGAGCCTGTGGCCGGCGGCGCAGCGAACACCAACCAAACACAGGATTTTTCGCATGGAACAGCCTTCCGATTATTTTGAGATAATCGCCCCCGGGGAAACCGCCAGCGTCGAAAACGTCACTAACGCTGCGCTTCCCCTTAGTTTTCTGGCCGGCAACGGGAGTTACCTCCAATTCGATCTGCTTCCCGGCCAGATCATCGAACTGGGCGCCGGAAACGAGGCGACGCGGATCGTCCTGCGCGAAGGAGATCCGAGCGGCCTACTGGTGATCAAGCCGGAAAGCGCTTCCTAAATCGTCTTGAGCCGATCGATCTGCACGCCTGGTTCGAGGCCTTCGTCGGTGGCCAGTGGTATGCCTTCGATCTGACGCGGGCCACGCTGAACGGGGGTGGGTCTGTCTTGGACAGGGCCGGGACGCGGCCGACGCGCCGGTCTTCACCCAGTTCGGTCCGCAGGTCCTTCCAACGCGGATGGACGTAGCGGACGTGTTTTTTTCGCGATGTCTCGCTCCTTGGAACCGCTGGGCGCCTCGAAATCGTGAAAGACTGCCGTTGCTCTCCCGCATGGTTCGCTATGGGGCCGGGAGCGACAGCCTTCAGGGCATGACGATCGAGCTGGGTTGAGGCCGCCCGGGCCTGTGGGAGGGACCTGGGTCAGGGTTCGCTCTCGTCTTGCTTCCGCCTGCGGAACGCCAGTAAGCCGAATACGAGCCAGCCGAACATCAGTGTAGCGGTGCCTATCAGCACGGGCAGCGCACCGAATTGGTAGATCAGCGGCAACGACATTGCGGTAAACAGGCCGCCACCCACCACGGGCTCGAACAGCAGTTGCTTGTAGCCGAAATTCTCCATCGCGCCGGTGCGATTGTCGGGGTCGGCCATGCGCACCAGCAGCAGGCCTACCACGGTCATGCCGATGCCCTGTCCGAAGTTCGCTAGCCCCATTGGCACCCAGTCCTTCGGAAACATTCTCGGTGCCAGTACGATGAACCCGAACAGGTTCCAGGCGATGCCGGCCGCCGCGAGAATGAGGAACGGCCAGATGTGCGTTCCGACCGCTTCCAGCGACAGGGTCGCAAGCGCCGACACGATCAGCACGTCGAGCGCCGCCCCCGAAATGCGGTTGATCAGGCGCCGGTCGAGGGCACGTGCGTGACCCATGCGCATCAACGTGACCTGTACCGCGACCCCGCCCAGCATTGCGAGCGGAAACAGCGGGATGTGTTCCATCAGCGCCAGTCCGTCACCGTCGGCGTTCCAGGTGTTGGCTTCGAGCAGGATCAGTCCCTGCAGCAACAGCCAGCCGAGCCCGATCGCGAGCGCGATGAAGCCGAGGTGGATCGACAGCGGATCAATGGAGCGGGTCCGCGCGAGCCGGGGTGGGGACTCGCGTTCGTCGTGCTCGCTGATCTGCTCGGGATCCAGGTCCTTCGCTGCCTCGGGATCCAGGCGCCCGGTACGCACGCTCCAGTTCACCAGCACCGTGCCCAGCAACACCCCGGCGACAACGCCGACGGTGGCCAGCCCGAGTGCGAGGTCCGCACCGTTCTCAAAGCCCAGTTGCCGGAAGGTCTCGGCAAGGCCAGCGGCGGTACCGTGGCCGCCTTCGAAGCCGATCTCGATCAGCGCGCCTGCCATCGGATTGATCCCGAACACGGGGGTGAGCAGCAGCAGCACCAGTGTGAGGCCGATCACGTACTGGCCCCATGCCAACGTTTGTCCGTGGGCGACCATCGGGCCGGCGCGCCTCCAGATCGCGCGGGGCCCGGGAATCGTCTTGCCGAGAAAGAGCGACGCGAAGACAACGCTGATCAGCAGTCCCGGCAGGCCGGACCAGACTTCGAGCGTAGCCTCGGGAAACAGCCCACCGGCGAACCGCTCGGGTGCCCCCGGAACGAAGGACGCCATCCGACCGAGTACCTCCGGACCGAGGAGCAGCGCGATCACACCGGCGATGATCGCGCTGGGCAGGAACAACTGAGCGAAAAGCGCCACCTTCAGGCGCAGCCATTTGCCCAGGAGCAATAGCAGCCCAAGCAGGATCAATGCGGTGAAGATCTGGTCGAGGGTCATCAGGTTTCCTCCAGCCTCGGTGAATCGCGAATACCCAACCGCTCGCACCCGACGGATCGCCTAGCCTAGGTCGACCGTACACATTTGCCAATGCGAAATCGATCTGTTGCGGACGCC